>JBGSSG010000187.1:0-3379 GCA_041737185.1 Anaerohalosphaeraceae bacterium | reverse complement strand
CGGGCGAGCCATTCGTGAACCAGCGTTGGTTCGAACATATCCGGCATTTTTATAATTCCTTTTTTACGTCGGGTTTGTTATTTTTCGTCGCCGATTTTTTTATTCGCTGACCGGTTGTCAACAAGGACGGAAAATCGGGGCTTATAAGAAGGTTCCTGCGGTTTTGCGATAAAAAGTTCATAAAGAAGCTGTGTTGACAGGACGCCTGCCAGGGCCATACTGTCCACTTCTGTCGGGGCCGCGGCGGCGTTGAGTTTTTTGACGAGCAGGGATACTTTTTTCGCATCGAAGAGGTTTGTGCGTTTGATGGCGGATTCGTCGAGTGCGTCCAGGTGAGCCTGGATGTTTGTTTTCAGCAGGGTCGAGACGATAGGGGCGCGGTAGGGGTGTTTGGGCCGGTTAAGGATTTCATCCGGCAGGGCGTCAGCGAAGACTTTTTTGAGGAGATATTTTTCGCTAAGGCCGAGGATTTTCCATCTGGAAGGCACGGTTGCCAGGAATTCTATCAGGCGATAATCAAGAAAGGGCATACGTATTTCGACGGAGTTGGCCATAGCGACGCGGTCGCCCTGTGATGAGAGCAGATAGTTGGTCATAAAAAGCCGGCTTTCGAGGTCGATGGCCCTGCTGAAATAGTGCCAGGACTGGAAGTCGCGAGGCAGATGTTCCCGCAGGGCGGCGCAAGCGTCGTAATCTCCGATGCGGCGATTTGTATCCTCGGAAAAGAACATTCGTGTCCGGCGGGTGTTTTCCCAGCGGATGATGTGTGAAAAGAACGGGTCGCGGGGATTTTCAAGATTTTTTCCGAAAAAGGCCTTCAGTGAGTTTTTGAGTCTGGGGTCTGTGAAGATGTAAGGATATAGTTGCGCGACCATCGCGGCCCGTCGTTGGGATTGCGGCTGCCGAGCCCAGCATTGCCTTGCTTTTGTTTCTCGGAAGATGTTATATCCGCCGAAGAATTCGTCGGCGCCTTCGCCGGTGAGTACGACCTTAAGGCCGGCGTCGCGGACTTTTCGGGAGAGCAGAAAAAGCGGTACAGGCCCGGTTCGCAGCAGGGGTTTTTCGCAGGCGAAGACGACGTCGGCAAAGCTTTGGCCAATGAGATTGTTAGAGGCGAGCATTTCGGTGTGATTTACGCCGAGGCGGCGGACCATAAGCTGCTGGTGGTCTCCTTCGTCAAAATTCGGGTCCTGGAAGCGGATGCCGAAGGTGTTGACCCTGCTGTCGAAGTCGCGGACGACCCGTGCGGCGATGCCTGACGAGTCCAGGCCTCCGGAAAGATAGCAGCCGACAGGGACATCGGCGCGAAGTCGCAGCCGGATGGAATCGTGCAGGAGTTCGTTTGTCTGTTCTGTGAGTTCTTCAATCGGCTGTGTTGAGTTTTGCGATGGTGGCGCAAAGGGTATTTGCCAGTATTTAGAGATTTTGACTCGGCCGTGTTCAATGAGCATACAGTGTCCGGCGGGCAGTTCGGATATATTTTCAAAGGCGGTTCTGCCGGGCAGCGGTGTCCAGAAGGTGAAGATTTCTTCCATGGCAAGGTGGTCTATGCGTCGCGGGATTTGCGGTACAGTGAACAAAGACTTGATTTCGGATGCGAAGTAAAAGACGTTGTCGCAGACGGTATAGTGAAGCGGGCGTATGCCGACGCGGTCGCGGGCGAGGAAGAGAGTTTTTTTTCGGCAGTCCCACAGTGCGAAAGCGAACTGGCCGTTGAAGAGGCGCAGACATTCCGGTCCGTATTGTTCGTAGGCGTGGATGATGACTTCGGTATCGGAGCTGGTGTGGAATCGATGGCCGAGTTCTATAAGTTCGGGTCGCAGTTCCTTGTAGTTGAAGATTTCGCCGTTAAATACTATCCAGATGGATTTGTCTTCGTTGTGCATCGGCTGAGTTCCGCCGGCCAGGTCGATGATGCTAAGGCGCGCGTGGGCCAGCCCTGTATGGTCGTCGAGATACAGACCGAATTCGTCGGGTCCCCTGTGTCGCAGCGAGGCGATCATTTTCTCAAGCTGCGCGGTCTGTACAGGGCGCCGTGGAGTAAGATTGCAGATGCCCGCTATTCCGCACATGAGAGTTTTTTGCTGATGAACCGGCCTATATTCTTGATGCTGTCCAGATTTTCAGGCACCAGCTCCTGGTCGTGGATTTTGATGTTATAGGTTTGTTCGAGGTGAACTATCAGTTCGAGTATGCCGGTTGAGTCAATTATTCCCGACTGCATAAAAGAGGTGTTTTCCTGCAGAGAGGAATCGTCTCCGAAAAGGAAGTTGTCAACGATAAACTGTTTAATGTCCTTTACATTGTCGTTCATTATGCTCCCTCGGGCGTTTTCTCCAAATAGACCCAAAGAAAGTATGATATCTTCTTTTAACGGTAAAGTCAATTATTATCGGTTAAAGTGGATGGGATTGGGCGGTGGACACGTGTTTTTGTTTTAAGCGTTTAGAGCGTCTAATGCTCTTAGTTAAAACGGGCGGGATTTTCGGACTATCCGCCAGTTGCGGGTGAATGAGAATGATTATCAGAACGTGAATTTGAGTCGCTGTACAGTGATTACCACGTCCATAAGAGTCTGGTATTGTGAGTCCGAGGCGGCGAATCGGACGGTATATGTGCCTGCTGAGTTGAGAGCCGGCTGCCAGGAGAAAAGCCCGTTGGAGAAACTTGCGCCCGCGGGCAGATTCGACGTTGTTATGGAGACGGGCTGTCCGAAGGGGTCGGTCGCCCGTACGGCAAAGGAGAGTCTGTCGAGTTCAGAGACAGTTTTGTTTGCGACAGGTTCGAATACCGGCGGCTGACTGCTTTGCCATGTGTGCTGTATGGTCTGGAGGGGTTTTGAATCGGCGTATGACCTTGCGGTCAGTTCGAGAGTTGCACTGTCAAAGCAGATGCCGTTTGCGAGGATACCGATGGACAGGGAGCGTGAAGAGCCGAGGATGTCGTTGATTTCGAGAATCGAAGAGGAGAGAGTGATATTTGAAGAGTCCGGCAAAGCAAGAACGAGTGGATATTGAAAGATTTTCCAGAAGCGGGATGTTGGGTCGTTGGAACGGTTGAGGTGGATTTTAAATTCCGTGCAGGGGTTTGAGATGTATTCAGCCCGTATGAGGGCGAATTTTGTTCCGAAGTTTTCAAGAGGGTTTTCGTTATTGTTGAGAGGAATTTTCACGCAGCCGGCAGAGCCGTTGCGGAGCAGATAAAGGGTGAGCGTTTTTCCGGCAATGGGAGTATTGCAGGAGAGGTTTTTCAATGTAAGCACGGCGTCGGTAATGACAGAACCTGCGGATACAGGAATCTGTTCGGAGGGTATAGACCACAAGTATGCCCCGTCGGGATTTGTGAGGGCTGTCGCAGCCCCGCAGCAAAAAAGGGCGGA
>JBGSSG010000139.1:0-4728 GCA_041737185.1 Anaerohalosphaeraceae bacterium | reverse complement strand
TATTGACTATTGACTAACCGCTGACTTCAGCCGCCGTAGCGGGGCTTTTCAGCCCAGCTTAGTTTGCCGGCCAGCGTATCCCACTGCGTACGAAGAGGATTGTTGACCACCAGGAACCGGCCCTGCTGTTTTTCAACCGTTATTGTATCTTTTCCTAAAAGCTTATGCCGGACATTTCCATCCAGCAGCAGCGCGGTGTTGTCATTCACGCGGACGGGCTTTATCTGCACCCGACTGTCGGCGCTTATGACTATCGGCCTGAAACTAAGCGAATGCGGACAAATCGGCGTTATTACCATAGCATCCAGTTTGGCCGCCAGTATCGGTCCGCCGGCCGAAAGATTATACGCGGTCGAACCCGTCGGGGTGGATAAAATTATCCCGTCGCCGATACACCCGGCCAACGGCTGGCCGTCAACCTCTATTTTCAACTCTATCATATTAAACGGCGCCCCTGCGGTAATCACCACATCGTTGACCGCGGTATCCATACCCACTGCCGCGCCCTGCCGGTAAAGACCGCACCGCAGCACCATCCGGCGTTCCACAAGCGATTTGTCGCTTATAATACGCTCAAACAGGGTCTTTAGTTCCTCAAGGCTGAATTCGGCCAGAAATCCGAGTCTTCCCACGTTGACGCCCACCACCGGCACTTCGGTCTGGCAAAGCAGCCTGGCCGCGCCCAGAATCGTTCCGTCGCCGCCGAACACAATGGCCATATCGGCGTTTCGCAATACATCGGCGCCGCACTGCCCTTCCGGACAATGTGCAATGATTTGTGCCTTGCCTGAAACAAACTCCTCAAAATCCTTCAGCGCCTCAGCGGCTTTGGGGCGTCTGGGGTCTCCGAAAAGTATCAGCCTGGGCCTGTCCATATTCGTCTCCAACATAAGTCCTGCTGCGCTACTTGATATTTTCAATTTTCTATTTTTTTAGACACGGATTTACACGGATTAACATTTATCCGCCCAAGGCGGACTGATTTTCATTCTCAATTCTACATTCTACATTCTTAATTCTTAATTCCTTATTCTGTTTTCTGTATTCTGGTTTAATCCGTTCTGCCGGACGTCTGTAAAAATTTTCCTTACCGCCTCTGCAAGGCCGGCAGCGTCGATTTTCATCCATTCAAGCTGCCGAGACCGCGACGCGGCAGGGGCAAACCCGTCCGGCCCGCCCAGCAGTATAGCCCTTGCGACGGCCTTTTGCATCGTCCGGTCATCACGATTCTGCGCCTCCAGCACAGCCGATTCCAGCGCCGCCGAACCAAATCCGCAGCTTACGCTGTGATCCTCTGCCAGAATCACGGTCTTATCCTGCGCGAACAACTCGATAATCGCATCGTCAACAGGCTTTACAAACCGGGCGTTGACAACTCCAATGTCAATGCCCTCTTTCTCGAGAACATCCGCTGCTTTAAGGGCCTGGCAGACAATCGGCCCGGCCGCGACAATCACTGCAGGCCCGCGGCATCGGCGAAGCACAACGCTTTTCCCTTTTTGGAAGGGTACAAACGCCTCATCCGGGACGATCTCCTGCGGCACATTATCCTTCGGATAGCGAATCGCCACAGGCCCTGCCGCCGAAGCGGCGTATGCAATCGCCGACTTAAGCTCCGGCTCGTCTGCCGGGCACAATATCTCAAGGTTCGGCATCATACGAAGGTATCCGATATCCAGCAGCCCATGATGCGTAGGCCCGTCGCTGCCCACCACGCCGGCACGGTCAATACAGAATACAACCGGCAGATTCTGAAGCGAAACCTCCTGAAAAATCTGGTCAAAACTTCGCTGCAGGAAAGTCGAATATATACACACAAACGGCCGCAGTCCCTGACGGGCAAGACCGGCCGCTATATCCACCGCCACGCTCTCGGCGATGCCGACATCGATATACCTGTTCGGAAAGGCCTTGCGGAATTCGCTCAATCCCGTGCCGTCGGACATCGCGGCGGTGATGGCGATTATTTTCGGATTGCACCGGCCCGCCTCGACAATGGCGTCGCCGAATGCCTGTGTAAAGGTCCGGCCTCCGGATTCGCCCTCGGCGATTTCGCCGTTCAATTCAAACGGCCCGGTACTGTGAAATTTCCGCGGGTCGTCGTCGGCAGGGGAAAAACCCTTCCCCTTCTTTGTATAAACGTGCAGAATCGCGGGACTGTTGAGTTCCTTAATCGCAGTAAACAGTTTTATCAGCGACCCAATGTCGTGCCCGTCAACAGGTCCGAAATAAGGAACGTTAAGACTTTCAAACAACCGGCTCGGCGATATCGCCATTCGCAGACTTTTCTTAAACCCTTCCAGGGCCTCTTCCATTTTTTTGCCGAAAACGGGCAGATGTTCGAGAATGCGATTTGTGGTCTTGCGGATGTCCTCGTATGTATGACTTAGCCGCACGCCGGAAAGAAATTTCGCGATGGCCCCCTGCGTTACGTCGATAGCCATCGAATTGTCGTTCAGTACCACCAGCAGTTGCCGCTTGACCAGCCCAAGATTGTTCAGAGCCTCAAACGAAAGCCCGTTGACGATACTGGCGTCGCCGACCATAGCGACAATCTTCTCGTCGGTCTGGTTGTGCCAGGCCCCAAGAGCCATTCCCAGCGCCGTGGCGATGGATGTACCCGCATGTCCGACGGAAAAAACATCATACGGACCTTCGTCCGGATTGGGGAAACCGCTCAGCCCGCCTTCCTGCCGCAGTTTATCAAATTGCCCTCGCCTGCCGGTCAGTATCTTATGCGCATAGCACTGATGTCCCACATCCCAGAGCAGACGGTCTTTTGCGAAATCAAAAACATAATGCAGAGCGATTGTAAGCTCCACCACGCCAAGATTGCTCGCTAAGTGGCCTCCCGTTCGGCTGACCGAATGAGTAATCTGCTCCCGCACCTCATCGGCAAGCGCTTCGAGCTGTTGGGCCGAAAGTTTTTTCAAATCCCCCGGCCCGTTTATCGTTTCTAAAAGTTTATCCATTATTTACCGACTCTTTTGCCCCCGCCCTTTGTAAAAAAAAGGCTCATTGTCCTGGCTGTTCCGACGCCTTCTATTTCCATCCTGTCCTCGAACATTCGTATCAAAGCCCAGCATCGCCCGTCCGGGGCGTCCACCATCGCCGGCAGGGTCAAATAATGAATCCCGTTTTCCCGGACGTAACCGCCGCTGTGATTATGCCCGCACAGATAGGCCCGCACACACCCCGCCCGCTCGAATACTCTTCGCACCTGTCCTGCATCCAAGGCGATGTGCCCGTCTCCTTCGGGAGCAAGAGGCAAGTGCCCAAACACTATCGCATCCTGTCCCTTTCTGCCGGCATCAGCCAGTGTTTCTTCCAGCCAGGCAAGCTGTTCAGTGCCGATGGCCCCGTTATAGACCTGGGCGTTTGCCGCGCCCGCCTCACGCAGCGACTCAAGCATCGCCTGCGCGGATTTATATTGCGGGCTTTCTGCTTCCCAGCCGCCCCAAATGGCTATCGCCTGTGTATCAAGAACTACAAACCGGCAGCCGCTGTAAGAAAAATCGTAATATCCCTTCGCAAGCCCCAGTTTTTTCATCACCAGATTTCTTGACAGGCCGTTAAACTCATGATTTCCCACCACACAATAGCCCTGTGTTTGCAGGCCCGCCCAGACGTCCAGCACCCGGCCAAGTTCCGCCTGCGCGTTTGGTCCTCCGTCGATGATATCGCCAAGCTCAACGGCAAACGCCGGCTTTACATTGTTCACATACTCAACAAATGCCTTAAGGCCAGCCAGTCCCTGCCGATAATCCCTGCCCCCGGATTTCTCCCTGTCAGCGTACTGCACATCCGCCACGACCGCAAAGACGATCGGCTTTGCGGGACTTGCGCAGCCGCCTGCCATAACCATCGCCGCCGTCAGTATTGTTATTAACACTCGCCGCATATTTTACTTCTGTCTTTCAGCCAGTTCGCCGGCCAGCATTCGCAGCAGTTGCGCTTCAGGGCCGAAATTTCCCAGCGCATTAACCGCCTGGCTCGTCAGTTCCCTGCGGATTTCCAGCGAACGCTCCATTCCCACAAACGCCGGATATGTAAGTTTGCCATTTTTGGCATCCTTACCCGCGGTCTTGCCGAGTTGTTCGCTGCTTGCCGAGACATCCAGCAAATCGTCAGCCACCTGAAAACACAGGCCAAGTTTCAATCCGTATTCCAGCAGGGCTTCAAGCCGCTTGCCTCCGGCGCCGCCGGCAATGGCGCCAAGTCCCGCTGCCGCTGCGAACATCTTTGCGGTCTTATTGAGATGAATATACCGCAATTTTTCCATATCTCCGCCAAACCGTTCAGCCTCCATATCCGCCGATTGCCCCGCTATCATACCCGCAGCCCCCGCCGCCTGCGCCAGCGTACGAATCATCCGAACGCTCATCTTCTCATCCGCAATCTCTCCCGCCAGCGTTTCAAACGCCATCGTGAGCAGCGCATCGCCCGCCAGTATCGCCGTGGCCTCGTCAAACTGTTTATGACAGCTCGGCCTGCCGCGACGCATATCATCGTTGTCCATCGCGGGCAAATCGTCGTGTATCAGCGAGTATGTGTGAATCATTTCTATCACGACCGACGACGACAGCGCCTCCTGCCTGACCTCGCCGCAGACGGCCCGGCAGGCCCACAGGACAAGTACGCCGCGAACCCGCTTGCCGGGGCTAAGAAGCATATACTCAACCGCGTCTTTGAGGGTTTTGGGAATCTCTGCCTGGTCAGCCAGTATCC
>JBGSSG010000113.1:0-1959 GCA_041737185.1 Anaerohalosphaeraceae bacterium | reverse complement strand
CAGGGCCATACGTACCACTTTGACGGCCCCAACGACCAGGGACGCGACACATTCAGCACAAAGTACCTGCTGCCAAAGGGTATGGACCTCGGCGAAAGTCTTAACTCTATCGGCAGGGGTGAAGGGCTTGGCGAGGTAACGGGGTTTTTGAAAGGCTCGATGAAGGGCAAGACGATGCTGATATGTTTCTGGTGTCTTTGCCCGACCGGCTCGGACTTTTCAATTTCGTGCGCGCAGATTACCGACTCGCCTTATGTGGCGCACAGCGAAAGCATCCTGTACCGTGGCGGGTATGAGCAGTTCAAACGCCTGCCCGCCGACGGGGAGTTTTTCCGCTTTCTGCACAGCGAGGGAGAGCTTGAAAACGGGTGCAGTAAGAACTGGCAGCAGCGCCGTGTGTATATCGACCTGATTGACGATGCGGTCTATTCGGTCAATACCCAGTACGCGGGCAATACGGTGGGCTTAAAGAAACTTGCCCTGCGTCTTGCCATCCAGAAAGCCGACAAAGAAGGCTGGCTGGCGGAGCATATGTTCATTATGGGCGCCAAAGGCCCGAAAAACAGGACGACCTATTTTGCCGGCGCGTTTCCGTCAGCCTGCGGCAAGACCTCGACGGCGATGCTGCCCGGACAGACCATTATCGGCGACGACATCGCGTATTTCCGCAAGCGCGACGGCGTGATGTACACTGCCAACGTCGAACAGGGCATCTTCGGCATTATCGAGGACGTAAATCCCGACGACGACCCGGTCATTTACGACGCGCTGGGAACACCCGGCGAGGTCATCTTCGGAAATATGCTTATCGCCGACGGAAAACCGTACTGGACGGGTATGGGAAGCCCAATACCTGAAAAAGGCGTGAATTTTTCAGGCCTGTGGCACAAGGGCAAGCTCGACGGCGACGGCAAACCTGTCCCGATTTCGCACAAGAACGCCCGTTATACCGTCCGCTTATCCGCGCTTGCAAACCTTGACGAGCAGGCGGACAACCCGGCAGGCGTGCCGGTCGGCGGCATAATCTACGGAGCGCGAGACAGCGATACGCTCGTGCCGATTGAGCAGGCGTTTGACTGGACAGAGGGCATCATCACAAAGGGTGCGTCGATAGAGTCCGAGACCACCGCCGCTACCCTCGGCCAGATGGGCGTACGCAAGTTCAACATAATGGCCAATCAGGACTTTGTATCAATTCCGCTGGGCAGGTACATACAGAACAACCTCGATTTTGCCAAAGGAGTTAAAAGTGCGCCGGCGGTTTTTTCGGTCAACTATTTCCTGCGGGACGAGGCCGGCAAATTCCTCAACGGAAAATTAGACAAAATGGTCTGGCTGCTCTGGGCGGAGCTTCGCGTCAACGGCGATGTCGATGCCATAAAGACCCCGACCGGCTGGATACCCAGATACGAGGACCTTGCCGGGCTGTTTGCGGAGAAACTCTGCAAAGACTACACAAAGCAGGATTATCTAAAGCAGTTCACCGTTCGCGTGCCGAACCTGCTGGCCAAGTTCGACCGCGTGGAAAAAGTCTATCGCGAAAAGGTCTCCGACACGCCGGCGATTGTATATGAGACATTTGACGCGGTGCGCAAACGCCTTAGAGACGCACAGGCCCAATTCGGCAACTCTATCAGCCCGGCGGGTTTGAAATAGAAAAACAGCGCCTGCAAAGGCCGGTGCGGGGCATACAGGTGCGCAGCGCGATTCGGCTAATTTTTTTTGGCCGGGCTGTCTGCATTTCGGACACAGCGTACATAGTTATAAATGCGTATGACGTCGCCTTGCGGCCCCCGGCCGTGCGGGAAATCGGCTGGGTTGCCGGTTTTGGGATCGCTTCGCTGTGATCCGGCGCCGTGGACGTCAACAAAATGGTAGTCACCATCATCGGCCGCTGGCGCGCCTGTGGGCGGCGGTCCGCCTTGGTCGGGGCCACCACGTCCGAAACCACGTGGCCTG
>JBGSSG010000124.1:0-6643 GCA_041737185.1 Anaerohalosphaeraceae bacterium | reverse complement strand
TTGCCACGGCGAGGTTGCCGTCGGTGGAGTTTTTGAAACCGATGGGCATTGACAGGCCGCTGGCCATCTGGCGGTGGATTTGCGATTCGCTTGTTCTTGCGCCGATGGCGGCCCAGGCGATAAGGTCAGCCAGGAACTGGGGGACGATGGGGTCGAGAAATTCGGTAGCCGCGGGCAGGCCCATCTCGGCGATGTCAAGGAGGATTTGACGGGATTGTTTCAGTCCGTCCTCGATATCGTACGAGCCGTCCAGGTGCGGGTCGTAGAGCAACCCCTTCCATCCGAGCGTTGTGCGGGGTTTTTCAAAGTATGCCCGCATAATCAGCAGCGTTTTTTCGGCCAGGTCGTCCTGGAGTTTTTTGAGTCTTTGTGCGTATTCGAGGGTGGCTTTGCTGTCATGCAGGCTGCACGGGCCTGTAATGACGATTCGCCGGCGGTCTTTGTTTGTCAGGATGTTCTGTATCGCTTTTCTGGACTCGGCGACGGTATGGGCGGCCCGTTCTGTAAGGGGCAGTTGTGCCTTGAGATTCTCCGGGCTTATCAGCGGGCGAAAACTCTTTATATTCAGATTGTCCGTAAGTTCCATAGCTTTTACCGCAAAATTTTTGCCGTCTTATGCAGCGTTAATGTAATCCTCTGCACAGAATTGCATTATACGATTTTCGTGTTTTTTTGCAACCGTCAAAGCCCGCCGCCGGGACTATTTCGGGTTTTAAGTTTGTTTGCTTCTGTGATTAGCTTTTCCAGCGCCTCTGCGACGTCAAGTTCTTTGGCCCATTTGCGCAGATAATCGAAGTCCAGCCGATTGGTCTGTACAGTTAAGATTCCCAGCGCATCATTGAACTGAACCTGCGACGTTCTGCCTTTGGCCCATTCGAGTTTGCTCAGGAGGGCGTCTTCCGGCGTAAGAAGATACATATTTGTCCCGAACACAGGCGACAGGATTTTTCGTGTAAACTCCTGTCGGCTGAATGCCCTGTTTTTTCGGATAATCATATCCGCTTTCCAGCCGGATTTAGCGTCGATAACATTGAAAATTGCGCGATTTTCAATCGCCGCTGCAACGGCCTGGCGGCTTATGTAATAATCCCTTTCCATCGATTCGATAAAGGCGGCAAGCTGCTGTGGCGTCGGGTCAATGACGATATCGGCGTCAACTGTGGCCCTGGGCCAGCCGTGAAAACTGCTTGCTATCGAGCCGACGAGCATATACGGGATTCCGGCCTGTTCGATTGTTGCGACGATATGCCGTACAAATTCGTTCTGGCCAGTCATGGTGAAATCTCACAGCCTGGGAAGACCTGTTCGAAAAGTTTTTTGTCAAGGACTAAACTCAAGACGGCCTGGACGACCTGCTGGTCCGTATAATCCGGATGGCGGTATCGAATCCCCGCCTCTGTTATTGCCCGCAGATTATCGCTGAGCTGAAAGGTCATTTCCGCCCGTCCGGCCAGGCCCATTCTTTGAAGCGCCTGGATATGCCTTTCGGCAGAGTCTTTTGACGTATCTGTCGAAAATGTCACTGAATTATCTGCCATACCCTGATTATACATTTATTACCGGCAAAGCGTCTATGAAAAAAAGCCTGTCGCGGCGGGCGATAAAAAAGGTGCGTCGTTTTGGCCGGCGCACCTTTTAAGCGTGTTAATATCGCAAGTCGGTTATTTTTTCTTGTCTTTAAGGACTGCCTGTGCTGCCGCCAGTCTTGCGATAGGCACTCGGAATGGCGAGCAGGAGACATAGTTCATCCCTGCTCTGTGGCAGAATTCGATGCTTGCGGGGTCGCCGCCGTGTTCGCCGCAGATGCCGACCTCAAGGTCTTTTTTGGTTTTTCTGCCGCGTTCGATGCCGACCTTTATCAGTTCGCCCACGCCTGCCTGGTCGATGCTCTGGAACGGGTCGCCGGGCAGGATTTTCTTTTTGAGATAATCGGGCAAAAAGCTTCCGATGTCGTCTCTGCTGAAGCCGAACGACATCTGCGTCAGGTCGTTTGTGCCGAAGCTGAAGAAATGAGCGTACTGTGCGATTTTGTCGGCGACTAAGGCCGCTCGCGGGATTTCAATCATCGTGCCGACCAGATGGCGGATTTTTTTGATTTTGAATTTGGTCAGAACTTCCGCATAGACCTGCTCGATTATAGCATACTGGTCTTTCAATTCGTTGACGTCGCAGGTAACCGGAATCATAATTTCCGGATAAGGCTTTTTGCCTTCCTTGAGCAGTTCCGCGGCGGCCTCGAAGATTGCTCGGACCTGCATAGCGGTAACTTCCGGGTATGTGATGCCCAGTCGCACGCCGCGATGTCCCATCATCGGGTTGGTTTCGTGGAGATTTTCGGCGCGTTTTTCAAGCTCGGCCATATTGATATTCAGCGACTGTGCAAGCTCTGCCCGTTTGGCCGGGTCCTGCGGCACGAACTCGTGCAGCGGCGGGTCGAGCAGACGTATAACAACGGGGATGTTGTCCATCGCGGCAATTGTGTTCTTGATGTCGCGTTTTACAAACGGGAACAGCTCGTCCAGCGCCTTTTTGCGTTCGTCTGTGGTGCTGGACATAATCATTTTTCGCAGGAAGAACAGGGGCTGTTCGGCGCCTTTGCCGTAGAACATATGCTCTGTTCGGAACAGTCCGATGCCTTCGGCTCCGAATGAGCGGGCCTTTGCGGCGTCTTCCGGGGTATCGGCGTTGGTGCGGACGCCCAGTTTGCGAATCGAATCACACAGCTTGAGAAAACTCATAAGGATTTTGTTTTCCTCGCTGGCGTCCATCATCGGCAGTTGTCCTGTGTAAACGCTGCCCTTTGTGCCGTTGAGCGTAAGCCAGTCGCCCTCGCGGAGTACCTGGCCGGCGATGTGCATTTCTTTTTTTGCCAGTTCGACGTGCATCGCTCCGCAGCCGACTATGCAGCATTTGCCCCAGCCGCGTGCGACAAGGGCGGCGTGGCTTGTCATACCGCCGCGGGCGGTAAGAATGGCCTGTGCGGCGCGCATTCCCTCGACGTCTTCTGGGTTTGTCTCTTCGCGTACAAGAATTGCCTTTTTGCCCTGTTTTGCCCAGTCAACGGCGGCAGAGGCGGTAAAGACTATCTGGCCCGTGGCTCCGCCGGGACCGGCGGGCAGGCCCTTTGCGATTGGCCTCTGGGCCAACTCGGCTTTGGGGTCGATTACAGGATGCAGCAGTTCGTCAAGCTGCGCGGGAGTAACTCGCATTACGGCCTCTTGTTTTGTGATGACTTTTTCTTTGAGCATATCCATCGCCATTTGCACAGCGGCCGGGCCGTTGCGTTTTCCGATGCGGCACTGGAGCATAAAGAGCACCCCTTTTTCGATGGTGAACTCGATATCCTGCATATCGCGGTAGTGTTTTTCAAGTCTTCTCTGGATGGCGAACAGTTCTTTGTAGATTTTGGGCATTGCCTTTTCGAGCGAGACAAGCTCTTTGTTGTGTTCTGATTTGGATGATTCATTAATTGGGGCGGGTGTTCTGATTCCTGCTACGACGTCCTCGCCCTGTGCGTTGAAGAGGTATTCGCCGTAGAATTTGTTTTCGCCGTTGCCGGGGTTGCGTGTGAACGCGACGCCGGTGGCTGAATCGCTGCCCATATTGCCGAAGACCATAGACTGGACGTTGACGGCGGTTCCCCATTCGTCCGGGATGTTTTCAATCCGGCGGTAGCTCACCGCGCGTTTGCCGTTCCAGGATGAAAAGACCGCGTTGATGCCGCCCCAGAGCTGTGCGTTTGCGTTGTCGGGGAATTCCTTTCCGAGCGTGTCTTTTACCTTTTTTTTGAATTGTTCGCAGAGGTTTTTGAGGTCTTCTGCGGTCATATCGGTGTCGGATTTGCAGCCTTTGGAGCGCTTAAGCTGGTCCATAATTTTCTCAAGCTGCCTGCGTATGCCCTGGTCTTCCGCCGGTTCGACGCCTTCTGCCTTTTCCATAACCACGTCCGAATACATCATAATCAGCCTGCGGTAGGCGTCATAGACAAAGCGTTCGTCGCCGCTAAGAGCGACTAAGCCGGGGATGGTTTTGCTGGTAAGGCCCACATTGAGTACTGTTTCCATCATTCCGGGCATTGAGCTGCGTGCGCCGGAGCGGACGGAGACCAGCAGGGGGTTGGCGGGGTCGCCGAACTTTTTACCCATAATCTGTTCGACTTTTGCCAGAGCGGCATTGACCTGCTGTTCAACGCCTTGGGGGTATTTCTTTTTGTTTTTGTAGTAGTGCGTGCAGACCTCCGTGGTGATGGTAAATCCCGGGGGGACTGGCACGCCGAGGCTGGCCATCTCGGCGAGGTTTGCGCCTTTGCCGCCGAGGAGTTCTTTCATTTTTGCGTTGCCGTCGGCCTTACCGCCGCCGAAGCAATAGACCATTTTTTTTGCCCTGGCTTTTGCCGGTGCAGCCTTGGCTTTGGATTTTGACTTCGCCATTAACATATCTCCTGTTTTTGAAAAACACTGATGATATTTAGAGCATCTAACATAATGAAAAAGACACGGATTTTCAGGGGTATTTTTAGACACGGATTAATCCGCCGCGGCGGATTAACACTGATTAACGCTGTTTTACTTAAATTCATTTCTCTGTGTCCTCTGTGAACTCTGTGGCTAAACTTCTTTTGAGTCTTTTAAGCGTTTCTTTGTAAGTCCCGACCGCCGGGACAGGTACTAAGGGTGTTCATCCTGCAGCAAGGATAAAGAGAGGCGAATATAGCCCGGCTGCGAGGGGCTGTCAATCAATAAATCCTGCAATTAAAGCGCTATGGACAGCGCAGCACTCGGCAGCGTTTGGTTTTGGCAGCCGTCATTTTGAGCGATTCCTCACGCCGTCATTCCGAACCCGCCTAAGGCGGCGTGAGGAATCTGTTTATCATCAGTAAAATTCCTCGTTATTGCTTTTAAGGAAGGAAGGACTGAATAAACAGACCCCTCACATTCGTTCGGGGTGACAAAGTGCGTGTTCGTTCGGGGGCGACGGCAGCCGGCAATGCAAAGGGACACTGCCGAAATATCACAGAAAAAATTAAAAAAAAGTCTGGACATTTTCCTGTAATGTTGTTATGTATAAAACTAACATATGAGGATATTTAGTAGCGGGCGACAATGGAGGCGATTTGAAAACAATGGCTGCGATTGAATTTATCACAATCCCGTCTGACATTTTGGGCCGGGCGGACTTGAGCGACAAGGCCAAAATGCTGGCGGGCCTTATCAAAAGCTTTAACGGCAAAGGCCTTTTTATGGGGAATGATGAACTGGGGCGGTCAATCTGCGCATCGGCAGACCATATCAGTAAGCTGCTGGGCGTTCTAAAGTTAAAGGGACTGGTTGAGATTCAGAACGGGCAAAGCCGATTCCGCAAGATATTCTACTCCGGCCAAAATGCCGGAGTACAAGGCGGTTCTACTCCGTCGTTTAGGGAAACTACTCCGTCATTCAGGGAAACTACTCCGGCCAAAACAACGGACATAAATAAAAAGAAAGTAAAAGAACTTACTCTCTCTAAAGAGAGTGCGCATTGTTCGATTCCTTCTTTGGGAGAAATTCAGTCTTATATAGCCGAGAGAAATCTTTCCGTCTTGGCACAGGCGTTCTTTGACTACTACAATGAATCGGGCTGGGTGGACAGCAGGGGACAAAAGGTTCGCAACTGGAAGCAGAAACTTTTGACCTGGAACAGCCACGAAGGGAGCAGACAAAATGGAAACAATTACCGCTTCAATCGAAACCCGGCCTTCGACACAGAAGGAGCAATCATCATCTGAACACGGCTGTCAGTTTTGCGGCAGGGAGGTTGACGAGTACTTCCCGCTGCCCGACGGCAGGCGTTTTTACTGCTGGACGTGCAGGGATTGTGAAAAGAGGGTCGCTCTGGAAGAGCTGAAGCGCAAGCAGGCCGAGGCCCTGCTGGCCGAGCAGCGGCGACTGGCCGGGATTCAAAGCCGTATCACAGAGCAGATACCGCCGATGTACCGCGATGCAACGCTGGAAAAAGTTCCCGACGCCCTGCGGGCAGAGCTTGCGACAGACTCGGCGGCGCGGGGTTTGTATCTTTGGGGGCCGACCGGATGCGGGAAAACTTACACGATGGCTGCCCTTGCCATCGCCCGCATAAAGCAGGGACAAAAGGTCGTTCGGCTCACGTTTGAAAAACTGATTGCGAACCTGCGTAAAGCGCACGGCGAAGATTACGGCGCAGCGGACAAGCTGGCCGAGCGATACATATCCTGCGACCTTCTGATTATTGAGGACATCGGGCTTGCCCGTGTCGAGGGCGACTTTGCGTACCGTCGGCTGTACCGGATACTGGATGAGCGGACGGAAAACTATCAGCCTGTTTATTTCACAGCCAACGTGCCGCCTACGGCTATTAAGGGCAGTTTCGATGAGAGGATTTATTCACGAATCGCGGGCTTTTGCAGGGTCGTCAAGGTGGCCGGCCAGGATAAACGGCAGGAGCGAAAGAATTGACGATGGACGATTGACGATCCGCCAAAGGCGGACGGATTTACACTGTTTTTTAATTCTTAATTCTTAATTCGCCTGCGGTTTGACTGTTTTTCCCTTGATTGGCAGGGGTCGGTTTGTGGGACGGCTGTTGCCGGGTACGTCGGCGAAAAATAAAAACATTTTTTTCCAAAATT
>JBGSSG010000089.1:0-4329 GCA_041737185.1 Anaerohalosphaeraceae bacterium | reverse complement strand
AGCTTATCCGCTCAGGAGCCGCCGGGCTTATTGATAAGGAGCCGAGGCAATGAAAGAGCCTACAGTTTATCTTGTCGGCGCAGGCCCGGGCGACCCTTCGCTGCTGACCCTGGCCGCTGTCAGACGCCTCAAACAAGCCGATTGCGTTATTTATGACGGCCTTGTTGACCCCGCCGTACTCCAATATGTCCGCCCAGACGCGGAAAAAATCTGCGTCCGCAAACGCACCGGCCCGTCGCCCGCAGATCAGCAGAGTATAAATGAGCTTCTGGTCGAAAAGGCTCGCTGCTGCCGATGTGTTGTACGTCTTAAAGGCGGAGACCCAGTGCTTTTCGCCCGCGCCGCCGAGGAACTTGAAACGCTTGTAAAGGCCGGAATATCGTTTGAAATCGTACCGGGCATCACCGCCGCACTGGCTGCGTCCGCTTACTGCGGCATAATCCTGACAGACAGGCTCATCAGCTCGCAGCTTCTTTTTGTTACCGGAAAAGAGTCCCCTGATAAAGGCGAAAGTATGATAGACTGGAAGCTGCTGGCCGGGTTTAACGGCTCGCTGGTCTTCTATATGGCGATGAGTACGCTCGAAGAGATTGTACAAAAACTTCTCGGTTATGGCAAAGCCGCCGATACGCCGGTCGCCGTCATTCAGAACGCCACCCTGCCTACCCAGCGTCTGCTCAGGTCCACTATCGCCAAAATCATCGAAGACAGTGCGTCCGCTGCGATTGGCCCGCCCGCCGTCCTGATAATCGGACAGGCGGCAAACTGCCCCACGCAGTTCAACTGGTTTCAGGCTCGGCCTCTGTTCGGAAAACGCATCGGCATTACCCGCGACGGGCAGGGCAATGAACGCTTCTCGCAAATGCTGCGAGACTGTGCCGCCGAACCTGTCCGTTTCGACTCGGTTGAAATTCAGGATTTCCCCGACAATCCCGATTTGATTTCCGCCCTGCAAAATCCCGACAATTTTCAATGGGTCGTCTTTACCAGCGCAACCGGCGTAAAATATACCTTCAAAGCCGTTGAACGCATCGGAAAGGACGCCCGCGTATTCGGCAAAGCCAAACTTGCCTGCATCGGCTCGGCTACAGCAGAAAAACTTGCCGATTTCGGCCTCCGCGCTGATATTGTACCCTCGCGGTTCACATCCATCGCTTTGGCCGAGGCGATTATTTCGCAGTTTGATTCGGGAGACAAAAATATTCTTCTGCTGCGTTCGGCCATCGCGCCGGACGATTTGCCCGACCGCCTGAAAAAGGCCGGGGCAAACGTTCGCCAGGTCTCCGTCTATACCGTCCAGCCTCGAATCGCCGGAGGCGTGGAAAAAGATGTTTTCTTCAAACGCCTTCAAACCGGCCTTGACTGGCTCACGTTCACAAGCGCATCAACCGTGCGTTCCTTCTTCGAGCAATTTTCGCCGGAGCTTGTAAAATCCTGTCCTGTTAAAATCGCCTCTATCGGCCCGGCCGCGTCCGAACAACTCAAAATCCTCGGCCTTGACGTTCATATCGAGGCTAAAACCCATACCATAGCGGGACTGATTGATTCGCTCATTCAATATTACGATTCAGCACGGACAGAGTACTCCTGTGATTAGCATCTCTAAATTATATTGCGGCAGGGCGGGGGTATCCGACGACCTGCGTTTCCCGCAAAAGCGGACGGGGAAACCCATCGTCGTTTTCAACTGTACCCCGCGATGCAATCTGCAATGCGTTCACTGCTATTCCGCCGCCGCTTCAGCCGGCCCGGAGCTTACTACCGACCAGGCAAAGCGACTTCTTTCCCAGCTTGCCGATTACGGCTGCCCGGCCGTGCTTTTCAGCGGCGGCGAACCGATGCTGCGGGACGATTTATTTAACCTTCTTGAATTTGCCGCGACGCTGAAACTGCGAACGGTACTGTCAACCAACGGCACGCTGATAAATCAACAGGCCGCCGAGAAACTTAAAACCTCCGGCGTCTCCTATGTCGGCGTTTCGCTCGACGGCCCGATGATAGAACACGACCGCTTCCGGGGCAGAAAGGGCAGCTTTGCCGAATCCGTCAGCGGAATCGGGCATTGCGTAAAAGCCGGCATACCGGCTGGGCTTCGCTTTACGATGACCGCCGGGAATATCGAATGGGTTGAGACAGTTTTTGATATCGCTCTTGCCGCCGGGGTAAGACGTATATGTTTTTACCATCTCATACGCACCGGCCGCGCCGCAGAGACGGCCGTCTCTGTTCCGTCGTTTGAAAAAACCCGAAAAGCGCTCGATTCCATCATCGCTCTTGCCGAACGCTTTGTCCGGCTCGAACAGCTCGATGAAGTCCTGACCGTCGGAAACCACGCCGATGGGCCGTATCTGCTGATGAAGATAAAAGAAAAAAAACCGCAGCTTTATACGCAGGCCGAAAACCTTCTGCTGCGCTGCGGCGGAAACCGCGTCGGACAAAATATCGCCTCGATATCCTGGGACGGCTGCGTCCACCCGGACCAGTTCTGGCTCAACTGCTCGCTGGGCAGCATACTGGCAACCCCGTTCGGTAAAATCTGGGACAACTCACGCCAGCCGGTTCTCAATATCCTGCGAAACAAGGATAAATTCAAAGACCCCCGATGCGCTCGCTGCCGATGGTTTGACATTTGCAAAGGCAATTTCCGCTGCCTGGCAGACGATATATCAACCAAAAACTGGAAAACCGAACCCGCCTGCTATCTGACGGATAAGGAAAAATTAAAATGAGCAAGACAAAAATAATCTGCACATTGGGGCCTTCCAGCAGCAAAGCCGCTGTCCTGAAAAATCTGGTTCTGGCCGGTATGAGTGTGGCAAGGCTTAATTTCTCGCACGGCACACACAAAACCCATAAGCAAAGCATAGACATTATCAGGCGCCTTAATAAGACCCGCAGAAACAAAATAAAAATCCTGCAGGACCTCGAAGGCTACCGGATAAGAGTCGGCCTGTTCAAAGGCCCAAGAAAAATGGTCGAGCTTGTAAAAGACAGCATTGTAACTCTTGTCAGCAAACCTGTATCCGACAAAAAAAATGTAATCCCCTTTGACTACGAGGGTTCTCTCTACGATATAAAACCCGGCTGTCACATTTTTATAGACGACGGCAACATCGCCCTGAAGGTCAAAAGCCGCGACAGAAACGGCATAAAGGCGCAGGTTGTCGTTCCCGGCGTTTTAAGGGAACATAAAGGCATTAATATCCCGGATGTTGATTTGAAATTCGAGGGATTAACCGAAAAAGACAAAGAAGACCTGCTGTTCGGCATGGCAAACAGGGTTGATTTTATCGCCCAGTCGTTTGTGCGAAACGAAAAAGACATTCTCGTTGTCAGAGAATTTATCAACCGCCGTAATTTCAATTGTCCCCTGATTGCCAAGATTGAGAACCGCCGGGGAATCGAAAATATCGACCGCATACTCGAAGTTTCCGACGGCATTATGATTGCCCGCGGCGATATGGGTGTTTCTTTGCCCATATACGAAGTCCCTGTGATACAGAAGATGATTATCAAAAAGTGCAACCGGCAAAATAAATTCGTAATCACCGCCACACAGATGCTCGAGAGCATGACCGAAAATATCCGCCCCACACGTGCGGAGGTAAGCGACGTGGCCAATGCGATAATAGACGGCTCCGACTATGTAATGCTCTCCGCCGAGACCGCCGCCGGAAGGTATCCTGTCCAGGCCGTGCGGATGATGAGCGATATAATCAAATTTACCGAAAAGTCTGTTAAGCGCAAGGATATTAAGAGCGTCTAATGCTCTGTTGAAAAGCGGTTCATTACTGTTGAATGGATTGTCAACCCTGTGCGTCATTCCGAGGCGCAGCCGAGGAATCCGCTTAAATAACAGATTCCTCATCCGTCTTTGGCGGATTCGGAATGACGGTTTTCGGCTGCGTCAAGGCTTTCAACAAAGCATTAGAGTCTTTTAATATCTCCACAACCCGTTTCTCATAAATTTTTGGCGTTGCGGATACTGTCGATAGCGTTCAGAGCCGCCTGATGCCGGCGAATGCGCTGCGATACCGACAGCCGAAGATTGGACAGCAGCAAAGGGATATCCACGCCGTACCGAGCCGCCTCGGCCAGGGCCGGATACCGCTTGAGCAGCCCCTCTATGTCTTGCGGCATATCTTCAACAGGATTTTGCCGACCGTCCTGCGTCATCTTTTCCTTACTTTTACTTTTTACCTTTTGCCCGGACAACATTATCGCCGTTTCGAATCCTTATTTCAAGCCGCAATTTCAACTGGCGGGAAAACGCTCCTTTATGATATAATTCAAGCCAGTGGTGGGGTGGACTAAAGACCATCCCGCGGA
>JBGSSG010000055.1:0-4645 GCA_041737185.1 Anaerohalosphaeraceae bacterium | reverse complement strand
GGTTGAGCAGCAGCCAGGCGATTTCGGGCTTGTGGGATTCATCGAAGAAGCTTTCGATGTCATCTGATGTGAAGGGTAGCTGTCCCTGCTGCACCATTTGGCGCAGTTGTGCGCGGAGCTGAGCGGCCAGGTCGGCGTCGGGGAAGAGCAGATATGCCAGCAGCCGGGCGTTGATGTCGGGCTGGCCGAATGGGCCGGGTTTGAAGAACAGGAAACGGTCGGCCATGAGAAGTTTGAGGACTTCAAGCTCGTTGACCGCGTTTTGGACGTCGAGGTTTGAGACTTTCTGGTTGTCGAAGTAAGTGCCGACAACATGTTTGCCGCCCATTCCGAGGTAGCTGAGGAACTGCGTTAAACCGACGCCGCCCACGAAGGCAACCATACAGAATATAACGACGAAGGTCATTAACTTGCGTTCATTCTTGCGAATCCATCTAATCATACCCATTTGGAGAATCCTGAAAATTGTTAAGCCGTTATTTTTTTTAGCTTAAGCGGCCACCGGCCGCTTTTATGCCGCGAGAAAGCACAATATTGTCGTCAAACTGCATAGCCGCGAACCTGACGGACAATTTTATTGGGGAAAGTATAGTGGAACGGAGCGGCAATGCAAGAAAAAACCTTGTCCCTGCGGCCCCTGTATTTGTGGTATCGTAAAGAAAGTTTTTGCGGGTGGGGCGTCGGGGGCTTACAATGGCCTCTTCCAAGAAAGGACAGAGGATGTTATCAGGCGGACAAGACGGTTCAAGGCGGGCATACTCAGGGGCCTGCCGGGTGATAGCGGGCGGGGTGAATTCACCCGTTCGGGCGTTCGGGGGCGTCGATGCCGGGCCTTTGTTCATTGCCCGCGGCAGGGGCGACAGGGTGTGGGATATAGACGGGAATGAATATATAGACTATGTGTGCTCCTGGGGCGCGCTGATACTGGGGCATTGCGATGATGAGGTGGTATCGGCGGTTAAAGCGGCGGCCCAGCGGGGCACGACGTTCGGGGCTCCTACCGAGGCTGAGACCGAACTTGCCGAGCGGATTGTCGGGGCGTTCGGGTCGATAGAGAAGCTGCGTCTCGTATCGAGCGGGACAGAGGCGGTGATGACGGCCCTGCGGCTGGCGAGGGCGTTTACCGGGCGGGATTTGATTGTAAAAATGGCGGGCTGCTATCACGGCCACAGCGATTCGATGCTCATAGCGGCAGGTTCAGGGCCGGCAGAGCTTGGCGTGCCCAGCAGCGCCGGAGTGCCTAAGGCTGTGGCGGGGCTTACTATTGCAGTACCTTATAATGACCTGGAGTCTGTAAGGCAGGTTTTTGCAAGGCATCGGGGGAAGGTGGCGGCGGTCCTTGTAGAGCCTGTAGCAGCCAATATGGGCGTCGTCCCGCCCCAGGCGGGCTATCTGCAGGGCCTGCGGGAGATTTGCGGCAGGGAGGGGGCGATCCTGGTTTTTGACGAGGTGATAACGGGGTTTCGCGTCGCTTACGGCGGAGCGCAGGAATTGTACGGGATAAAGGCGGATTTGACCTGTCTTGGCAAGATAGCGGGCGGCGGTATGCCTTTAGCGGCCATCGGCGGACGCAGGGAGATTATGGACCTTCTTGCGCCTTCGGGGCCTGTCTATCAGGCAGGGACGCTTAGCGGAAATCCGATTGCCACGGCGGCTGCTAATGCGACACTGAAACATTTGGCCCTGCCGGGCTGTTTCGAAAAACTGGAAGAACTGGGCGCTGCGCTGCAGGCCGGCCTTGCAGGGGCCGCGGCAAAGGCAAAAACGCAGGTAGTGATAAACCGGGTCGGCTCGCTGCTTAGCTGTTTTTTTACCGCCGGGCCGGTTCGGAATTTTGAGGATGTGCAGGGTACGGATATAGGGCGTTTTAAGCGGTTTTTCGGCAGGATGCTCAACGAGGGGATATATCTTGCGCCCAGCGCTTATGAGGCTATGTTTATAAGTCTTGCACACAGCAGAGAAGATATTGATAAAACTGTGCAGGCAGCGTATAATAGTTTTGAGTTATGAGTTATGAGTTCTGAGTTAGAAAGGATACGGCAAAATGGATGAACAGGTGAAACAAACGGATATGATTGACACGACGGATTGTCTTGAGGCGATTAACGTGTTCAAGTCGATGAAGAATTTTATGTTTCTGGTGATAATTCTCTGCCTGCTGGTTTCCAGTGCGGTGTTCTGGGCCGACCGTGCGGGCTGGATAGACAAAAGCGGTCGTGTGGGGGTATGCGCTGTAAAGGCGGAGCCGGTTAAAGAAGATGTGTCGGTGCAGGTTAAGCCGGACGAAGCCCCGGCGACGCCCGGCCCCGTGGCCGAAGCGGCTAAGGCGGTAACGGAGCA
Source organism: Anaerohalosphaeraceae bacterium (assembly GCA_041737185.1). Lineage (GTDB taxonomy): Bacteria > Planctomycetota > Phycisphaerae > Sedimentisphaerales > Anaerohalosphaeraceae > JBGSSG01. The sequence continues at coordinate 2,305 of JBGSSG010000055.1, read as the reverse complement.
GATAGGTCAGGCTGCCAACGGTGTGATTGACGCAGTCGCGGGTAAGGAGAAGACGGCAGAGCAGGTCGCAGCGGCCCAAGCCTCGCAGGAGAAAGTCGCCCCTGCCATAAAGGAAGAACAAAAGGCCGGGATTTTCGAGCGATGGCGTCCGAAGTGTGCGTCGATAATGATGCTGGTCAAGGCGTGCAATTTTATTTTGATACTGGCGGCGGCGCTTTACAGTCTTACGCTGCTGATGAGTCTGAAAATTTCGCTCACCGGCAGGCTCGGCGGGATAAACCATATCAGCAGGGCGTTTTTCATATCGCTGTTTGCCCTGGTGATATTGATGCCCTGGCAGGCGATGTTGCCCGGGGTGGTGGTAGGCGCGGTGTATCTGCCGAGAGAGCTTTTATGCGGGCAGGGTTGCTGCGACGGCTGCGGCCAGCTTAAGCTGTGCTGGCAGGCGCTGCTGTACATCAGATTCGTGGGCCTGTGGGCGGTTGTGGTCTGGCTTTATATCTGGGCGCAGATTCGCAGCGTAAAATGGGCGCGTGCAACCCTTCGCAGGCTGGGCATTGTGCGGTAAAAAATCCCGGTTTGAATTATGGGTCAGAAGGAAGATATCAATCAGAGCGAACCTTGCGGGGCGGAGACGCCTGTCTGTCCCTGCTGTCTTGAGCCGTGCAGCCCGCTGGATTTCTATTGCCCACATTGTGCATCCAACGAGGCTATCAATCCACTTGCTTCGTATATGCCTTTTGTGCGGATTCGTTTTGAAGTGGGAATGTATGGCAAGCTGTGGAATAAGTGCTGGTATGAAAAAGACGTTTCTTTTTACAAGCGGTTTTTCTTTTTTTTGGTTTTTCTTTTTTATGCTCCGAGTCTTTTGGCAGGCCTTCCATTTGTTCTGGTTGAAAAATTTTCGGATAAGCGGTCAAAAAAGACACGCCTCTTTCTGGCTTACTGTATCTTTTGGCTTGTTCTTGCGGGGTTTTTGGGTTTGTTCGTCTGGCGGAGTTTTGCTTAAAAACGGCATTGTGCGGTAAGGCGACAGAAAAAAAAGGCCATCCGCGACTAAACGGATGGCCTCATTTGAAAAAAAGGTTAATCGTCAGTTACTCGGCGGCGTCGCCTCCGCCATCATCGGGGGCGGGCTGGCCGTCGTCGTCGCCGTCGGTCATCCAGCTCGACTGGCTGTCAGTTGCAACAGCGACCTGGGCAAGCAGCCTGCCCTGTACCAGAAAGATACAGGCAAGCAGCAGCATTGCAATCAGAATCCGTTTCATAGACATTACCTTTCTATTAAAGTTTCGGTTTATGCATTATCTACATTCTTCATAGCTTTGCGTTTGAGGTTTCAGGATAACAGGTGTTGTAATGCCGCTGGGCAGCATGTTTTCGGGGTCGGGAGTTATATTGATAGTGCCGACATCGCCGATAGCCACTGTTTCGCTGCCGCCGTCGTCGAGAGTGGCTCCGATATTGGTCACATAGCCGCTGGTATAGGAGCTTGTGTCAGCCATCGAGATGATGGTCCCGAATACCTCGGCGTTTCCGCGAACATCGACAATCCCGCCGACGATGGCGCCGCGCAGGACGTTGTTTGTTCCGGCGACGGGATTGGTGTTGCCTAAATTGACGTTAAAATGAGGCGCAAGTATCGTGGCATCGGCGCTGACATCGTTCTGGAACGTGGCGCTGCCCGTGAAATAGAGGGTGTTCTTCTGCCAGTCGAACGTTTGAGGCGTATTACTGACAATCGTGCCATTGAAGTTGCAGTTGTCGAATCGGACATTGTTGTAGTTGCTTGTTGTCTTGCCTGCATCCACATACAGGACGTTATCGAACGTGCAATTGATAAACAGGGCGTTCTTGTCAACAGGCAAACGTACGTTGCTGAAGGTCTGGTTCTTATATATGTACCTCTTGACCTGGATGCCGGTGCCCGTGGTATAGTTGCCCGAATTATGAGGGAATCGCTCATATCGCCACTTCGTCCCGCAAGTAGAGCCAAGGCTGGCAAGCCCCGCATCGGTGCCTGAATACTGGGTGGACGAGGGGCTGGGTATGGCGCCGCTGCCGCCATTGGCGGTCAACGTGGCATTGTAGTACTCGGTCGTATCGTAGTCGGCGATGTTCATTCCGGCCAGGTTCTGGGGAGCTTCGCCGTAGTTGATGCCCTCGTGGTATCCCTGGATTTCGTCGATGGAGCTGTAAATGCGGTTGCCGTCGGCGTCGAACATAGGATTGCCGTCGGCATCCCATGTTTCTAACTGCCAGCTCTTAGGCCCTATCTGGTCCTTTGTCCAGCATGTATTAATGG
>JBGSSG010000044.1:0-2912 GCA_041737185.1 Anaerohalosphaeraceae bacterium | reverse complement strand
GTTAGGCAAAACAGAATATGAACTTGAACAGACAAAGAAAGAAAAGCAAGAGCTTGAAAATGTTATTAATGCTTACAAAAGAGAGGATAAAGAAATTCGAATAGTGTTGGAGCAGGCAGAAAACATAGAAAAAACAAAGTTAATCGTTAAGATATTTCAAAAGCATGACCAAGGCGATATTACCAAAGAAAATGCCCTGAAATTGTCTGAGATGGTAAATAAAGTTTTATGGGAAGACTTAAAGGGTTTTGTTGAAAATAAGAGTATTCGGATTGAAGAGAAAAATTACAGCTTGGTCTATGCGGGTATTTTCAAACCTAAAGTAGATGCGGGAATGCGAGGCCGAGAACGATATAACCCTGCAAGAATTGATTATGAGCTAACTTATTATGGTAACAAATTGTTTGAAATTGCAAATGTCAAGTAATTTTTGGATTCCAACTCATAGGCCGGAATGACAAAACAAACATGGACGGATATAGACCCCCGCCCCCGTTTTCACGAGGGCAAGCTTACGCGGGGATAAATAGAATTAAATTCGTCAAAGGCGAACAAGAGTCTGAAAAATGGGAAATCGGCTGTAACGGGAAAATTGGTGGGATGGAAAATAAAGATTAGATTCCCGTCCCCGCCACCGTTTGCACGGGGATAGACTTGCGTGGGCAGGAAATAAGACAACTTATTCAATGTTGAGGATTCAATAATGAAAAAAGGAAGTAAGGCCGAGAAGACGAAAACAGCGAGTTTATACACACTTGAGTTGTTCATCCTTAATGGGCCGATTAGCGAAAAGTTTGTCAAAAAGAACCCAGTTGTTTCGCGCACTATTCAAATCCGCGGCAGTCAGACCCTTGAGCAGCTTCACGACGCCATTTTCAAGGCATTCGACCGATGGGAGGAGCATATGTATGAATTCCAGGTCGGCGGCAAAGGCCCGATGGATAAAAAGGCCAGACGGTACGGATTGACCAAGTTAGAGGATACTTCATTTTTCGGAGATTCCTCATCCGGCGACGTCGCAGAGACAAAGATTGAATCGCTCGGTTTGAAAAAAGGCGGCCAATTCGGGTATTGGTTCGATTTCGGCGACGACTGGTGGCATCAGATTGATGTCATTGCGATTGAAGATGTAGTTCCCGGCGGCAGATACCCGAAAGTTATCAAACGGCTGGGCCAAAGCCCGCCGCAGTATATGGACGACGAGTAAGCCGCGAAGTCTTCCAGCGCTTGTTATAAACTCAGGAACAAAGGCAGGAGACTTTTCACTGCGGGAGATTTTGGGTAAAATACCGGAATGAGCAGAGATAAGCCCAGCGACAGGTTTGAAATTATTCGGGAAAAGATTCGCACGTTTCCGGCCGGGCCGGGGCTGTATTTTTTCAAGGATGGGCGGGACAAGGTACTTTACATCGGCAAGGCGAAGAATCTCCGCAGCAGAGTAAGCAGCTATTTTCAGCCTGCTGCAAAGATAGCTGAAAGCAGGGGGCCGTGGATTGAGCAGATGTTGGAGAAGGCTGAATCCGTCGATTATCTTGAGACGGCCAGCGAGGTCGAGGCGGTATTGCAGGAGGCTCGGCTGATAAAGGATATTCATCCGCCTTACAATAGCGAGCTTAAGGACGCAAAGACATTTCCGTATATCGAGATTACGAAGGAGGATTTTCCGGGGGTGTATATAACGCGTGAGCCTGCGGCGGGGGGGAGCAGGCTGTTCGGGCCGTTCACAAACGTCGGCGAGCTTCGGGCGGTCTTTGCGATATTGCAGAGGCTTTTCCGGTTTCGCACGTGCAGGATAGAGATATCGGCCAAGGATGATAAGCGGCGGTTTTTCCGGCCGTGCATTTTGTACAATATCAAACAGTGCACAGCGCCGTGTGCGGACAAGGTGAGCAAAGAGGATTACCGCAGTGGGATTCGGGATTTGGCTGGTTTTATGACTTCCAGGCGTGCGACGGTATTACGGAATCTTAAAAAGCAGATGGAACTGGCGTCAGGCCGAAAGGATTATGAAACAGCGGCGGTCTGCCGGGACCGGATTGGGCTGATTGAGAATCTGGATAAGCGCGGGCTGGCGGATGTGCATATACAGCCTGAGGCATTCGCGACAGACCAGAGTACGGCTCTTGCGGGGCTTGGGCGGATGCTGGGGTCGGCAGAGGCCGTGCGGATTATCGAGGGATTTGATATTGCCCATATTGCAGGCAAAGAGACGGTCGGGTCGATGGTGCAGTTTATAGACGGCAGACCTTTTAAGGATGGCTACCGGCGGTACCGGATTCGCACGGTAAAGGGTGTGGATGATTACGCGAGCATAAGGGAGGTGCTGCGGCGGCGGTATCGTCGTGCAATGGAAGGGCAGGAACTTTGGCCCGACGTTGTGCTGGTTGACGGAGGCCCAGGGCAGCTTGGCGCGGCAGAAGAAGTTTTAAGGGATGTTGGTTCGCCGATGCCGAGGCTGCTGTCGATTGCCAAGAAAGAGGAGATTGTTTATATTCACGGCCGGGGGGAAGGGGTCAGGCTTGCCCGGACGAGCGAGGTTTTGAAGCTGCTTCAGTATGTCCGCGACGAGGCGCATCGGTTTGCGCAGCATTATCATCACCAGCTGAGGCGGAAGTCGCAGTTGGGGGAGTGAGGTGGGGAGAACGCTAAGAAGCAATCCGACTCACACGCGTCAGCTGAGCCTTCAGCGCGGCCTTCTCATCTTCTGTGATTTCGCGCAAGTCAATCAGCACGGCTGCGGAACTCGGATCCTTGCGAATCTGGGCTGCAATCTCTTCTCCCCAGGCATACCAGAACTGATTGTGTTTGGCGTCGATCACCAGGAGCATCACCGGCAGGTTCGAGTTGGCGATGACGGCAGCCGGCTTGTTGGCGATCTCGTACCGGCCTGTGATCGGCTTTTGGCGAGCCTT
>JBGSSG010000006.1:0-2678 GCA_041737185.1 Anaerohalosphaeraceae bacterium | reverse complement strand
CGAGCGCCGGCGGGGTAAATATAACCGATGCGCGGCTGCGGGGTATCGGACCGAGCCGGCGAGGCTGATAACCAAAGGGTCAGAAACAGAAGAAACAGTTTTTGTCTAAACGGCATATTGAAATTCCCGGTTTTACATAATTTCGTTAAGCCTTCCCTGACCCTTCTCCGATGGGGGCATAACCTTAACATTGAGTCCCTGCCCGTTGGGCAGAGGCCCATCCGGGTCGATTCCGAGCAGTTGGCACATACTGCCGAGCAGGTCCTGCGGATAGACGGGACGCTGGGCTACTTCGGTTCCGTTCTCATTGGATGCGCCGACTACTTTCCCGCCCTTAAATCCCCCGCCTGAAACAACGGCGCAGAAGCATTTTCCGTAGTGCGACCGTCCGCCGTTCCAGGGCGGCTCCCATTGTATTTTCGGGCCTCGTCCAAACTCTCCGCCCCACCATATTATAGTGCTGTCAAGCAGGCCTCGCTCGGACAGGTCTTCCAGCAGGGTGGACATTCCCTGGTCTAATTCGGGCAGTTTTCTGCGCATAGTTTCAAAGTGCTGTTTGTGTGTGTCCCAGCCTTCATAGTTGATTGTGATGTAGGGGACGCCGTGTTCGACAAGGCGGCGCGCCATAAGACAGGACTGGCCGAATGTGCTGCGGCCGTATCGCTGCCGAATCTGGTCTTTTTCCGCGGTAAGGTCGAAAATTTTTCTGGCGTCTCCGAACATCATATCATAGGCGTTTTCCTCGCAGAGGCCAAGTTGCCGGAAGAGCCGGCTGTCCGGCATTAGTTTGCCGAGGGAATCGAGCGTATGGAGCAGTTGGCGCCTGCTGGTCTGGCGGTCGTCTGTTATGTCTTGCGCGACGATACCCTCGACTGCGAACGGGTCGCGGTTGGGGTCGCCGCCGGTGGCAAATGGTTTATACCGATTTCCTAAAAAGCCCGCTTCGGAAAACCTGCCCTGCGGCCGAGTCAGGACGATATAGGGGGACAGGAGGTTTTTATAGCCGGCATCATATCCTTTAAACTTCGAGACGACGGCTCCGATGCAGGGATAGACTATTTTGCCCGGTTCGTGGCCCGTCTGTACAATATATGAGGCTGTTTCATGTGCGTTGCTGCCGTGGGTCATACTGCGGATGATGGAATATTTGTCTGCCTGTTTTGCCAGCAGCGGCAGCATTTCGCATATTCTGATACCGTCAACGTTGGTTGAAATCGGTTTGCTGAAAGGGCCGCAGTAGTCATATCCGGCATCGGGCTTCGGGTCAAATGTGTCCAGATGCGAAGGGCCTCCCCACATCCATATTTGTATGACCGCTTTTGCTTTTGCGTGCGGCGTATCGGTTTGAGCGGCGGCCAACGCTCTTGCGGGACCTGCAAAGACCAGACCCGCAGCGCCAAAAAGGCCCTGTTTAAGTACTTTTCGCCGGGTAATAATTTTTTTGTTTTTTCTCCTGCTCATACCGCAGTTTCCTTTTGAGGTTCGGCCGGTCGGCGTCTAATGCCGGCAGAGAAATTCCTTGGAGTTTATCAGCGCCCAGACAATGTCGTTCACAGCCTGTCTTGGATTTATTCCCTTTGTCTTGAAATAATTTTCGGCGGCTGTCAGTTCATCCTGAGTCGGATTCCGCGAGAGAATGTTCAGATAAAGCAGCGAGAGCAGCATACGTCTGTCGCCTTTTGCTATTCTGGAAAGGTTGTTGAGCAGCGGGCTGTTTTGAATTTTGTTTTGAATGTGGGTGGAGTTCAGCAGATGAAGTCTCTGAGCGTCTGATGGCTGATTATTTCTTTCGGATTCAAGTCCTGTATCACGTGCCGGACGGCCAAACATTTCGAGGAACTGACTGGTGATGCTGCCGTCGGCCAGTTGGACGGAACGGTTTTCTTCGGGGATAAAAGTGAAAGGCTCTGGGATGGGGCTTGAATAGCTTTCCTGTGTGCCGGAAATTTGGCACAGGGCGTCGAGGAGCACTTCGGCTTCGAGTTGCCTTACCGGGTAACAGGCAAACATCTCCGCGGCTTTGGGGTTGTCGGTTTTGGGGATAGAGGACTGCTGATAGGTACGGGAATTGAGAATCAGGCGATAAATATGCCGCAGGTCGAAGTCGGCTTCGGCCAGCTCCTTTTCCAGATATGTCAGCAATTCAGGATGTACGGGGGGATTGTCGGGACGGATATCATCCGGTTCTTGAATAAGCCCCCGGCCCAGCAGCCAGGCCCAGATGCGATTGACGATATTGCGTGAAAACCAGGGATTTTCGGGCGTTGTCAGCCAGTCGGCAAAGACCATTCTCGGATCATTTTCGGGCAATATCTGGACGGTTTTGCCGTCAGGAAAAACGGCCTTTACCGTTTCGGTCTGAGCGGGATTGAGGCAGATGATTTCCTCTTTCCATTCGGCAGTATTTTTGTATTCGATACGCGAGAAAAAGACTTCCATATCCGAGCGGCGGGCTTGAGACCAATTTTCAAGACGCACGCCCATAAAAGTCAAGGCCGCCGCCGAGGCGATATCAGAAGGGGTTCTGCCCTGGATTGCGCGGTAGAAATTAACCTGAGGCACTCTAAAGTTGCTGCCGCTGGAGGTCAGAAGCTGGCGAACAAAATGATTGTAAGGCATATTGTTCCTGACGGCATCGTATATCCATCGGCGATAGGCCTGGACGGCATTGGGCCAGA
>JBGSSG010000005.1:0-3190 GCA_041737185.1 Anaerohalosphaeraceae bacterium | reverse complement strand
CCATGCCGATGTCAGAATAGTAGTACTCATACTGGCCTCCGTGAAATAGGTTCATATCTACCCATTTCATCGGCAGGCCATTTTTGTTTTTACAGTTTTTCATTATGAAAACTATTGACCAAAAAAATGCGAAAGTTCACCTGAAAAAACCGTATCCGGCATCGCATCGACGGTAATTCTTGCCTTCTGGCCGATGGCGACTTTATCAACATTGGTCTCATGCACTTTAGTATCAACCAGTACATCCGATGCGCTGGGGACAGACATAATCTCTTCCCCCTCCATAACTTCCCGGCCTATCTCAATGGATGTTCGCGAACGGCTGCCGCCGTGGCCCCCTTGAGTGGCATAGACCACCATTCCCGGACAGGGAGCTTTGACCGTACTGGCGGCAATCTGTCGCTGGAGTTTTTCAAGACGTTCTTTTTCGAGAGCAAACGTCGCTTCCGCATTGCTCAACTTTGCCTCGGCCTGGGCCTGCAGGGAGCGGGCCTTAGCCAGAATGCGTTCAAGCTCTCGTTGAGCTTCGACATAATCGCTAAAGAACTTATGGGCTTCTTTGGGGAATTCATACCGGATGAACAATTCAATGGCCGTCTGTGCCTGTTCGTGGGCGACCTGGGTTCGCTCGGCCTTGAGTTTATCGGATTCCAGTTCTGTTTTGGCGACATAATCTTTGGCGGCCAGTTTTTTCGTCCAGTCGAGCGTGTTTTGCGCAAGATAGTATTCCGATTGGGCCATATTGATATCCGAGGTCAACTGCCGGTATGTCTGCAGTGATTCGCCGCCGAGTTGATTGGGGTCCAGGGTCAGATTCTTAAAATCCTCGCTTGTGACGGATCTGCTGTTGGCATCGGCGACCAGTGCGTCGGCGGCGGCCTGGCCGAGGTATTTCTCTAAATCCATCAGTCCGAACAGGACCGTCAGTTTTCCCTGCTGGATGTCGGACTCATTCTGATTTTTCTGGATATCAAGACTCTCCCTGGCGTCGGTGAAATCCGCCATCGCGGTGTTGTACGCGATTTGCTGGCGGTTCAGATCCTCTCTCATTTCAGAGGAGTTCAGTTCGAGAATGACTGTGCCGTTTTTCACATCTTCTTCCGTCAAAACCGTTCCTTCCGGGATGATACTGACTATCGTTGTTCGGCCTTCGACCTCCGAGCGGATAGTGACTGATTTTTTCGCTTTGATTGAACCGCTCTCAAGGACGCTGACAGTCATATCCTGTCGCGTGACGGGATATGTGCTTTCGCCTCCTCCGCCAAGAGCCGCACGGCCGGCCTTACCGTGGTAATACCACCATCCGAGAAGTACCGCAACAAAGGCCGCGGCTCCGATTATAGTCCTTTTTCTGTTGAATTTTCTGGTATTTGCCATAATCCATCCGGTTTAACTGTAAGTACTTCGATGTCGCGATAAAAACTTAATTTGGCTATATTGTAATCGACCAGTGTGGATGTCGTCGAGTTCTGCGCGGAAAGCAGTGAGTCCTGAGAATCCAGCAGGTCGCGGGCCTGTGCCCGTCCTGCCTGAAACAGCAGCGAGGTGCTGTTGACCCGTTCCATTGCCAGCTCAAGACTTTTTTTCTGAATCTGGTACCGCTGGGCGGCTTCCAGCAAATCACGATAATTATTTCGCACATCCAGCTTGACATTATCTATGCTGTTTTCATAGTCGCGCTGCCGCTGCATCAGCGTAATGAGCGATTCCCGGTAACTGTTACGTTCGGCTTTACGGTCAAGAGGCAGGTCCAGTTGTGCCCCAATGCTGTAGTTTCCATCCTGAAAACGCAACCGTTGGAATTGTGTATCGGCGGTAGAGTTGACTGTTGCGCCGCCGACCAGATTAAGCTCCGCCTGCAGGGCGTTTTCGGAAACCTTGATTTTTCGCCGAGCGTCGTCCACCTGGTTTTTAATCGTGGCCAGGTCCAGCCGCAAAGACAATGCCGTTTTTATCGCGTCATCGACGTCAAACCCTGGCTCAACGACCTCCATAACCGAAAGAGCCTGTAAGGCATTGGGGTCAAGCTCCAGCGGGGCGTCGGTTGTGATGGCAAGACGGAGTTTAAAATTATCGAGCGCCTGCTGATAACTGCGTTCAGTGCCGGCCAGACTATCACGCGCCTGCAGCATCCGCTGCTCCGTCTGGTCGGCTTCGAGCTTGGCTAATCTCCCGGCTTGAGCATTGTCTTTGGCCTGGTCATACGCCAGCATCAGGCTCTTATAGTTGCTTTTCGCGTTCTTGACGCTGTCTAATGCCTGTAATACCCGGTAATAATCGCTGACAATGGAAACCACAAATGTCTTGCGATACCGATTGAACGCGCGGATTTGGTACAGCACCGTGCGTTCCCCCTGGGTGAGATTTTCCAGTTTCGCATAATTTTTATTGTACAAAAGGGGTTTGCTGACACTGGCGGTTAATACGCTGCCGAGACTCTCACGCGGGTCGCCGGTCAGATAGCGAAGCCAATCCGCGGCGATGCTGGTCGAAATTTCCGTTCCATCGGCCAGAAGTTGTGTAAAGCCCGCCTCGCCGCTGGCGCCGACAGATTCGTCCGCTGCGGTTCGGTCATAACCGGCGTCAATGGTGCCGAACCATTTTCTGGCAAAATCATGCCGGAGCAGCGTCAAGTCCAGCGCGGAAATGTATAAGGACTCTTTTTGCTTTTGGTAGTCCCGGTTTCTCGCCGTCGCGACAGCCACCGCTTCAACAAGGCTTAGCGGCCCTGTTGGTACATAATTGGGGTCGAAAACAAGGTCGTTCGGGTCCGGGGCGACATCGCCGATTTTGTAATTGTTCTTTATGCCGTTGGCGCTGGTCCATTTCTTGTCGATAATGGAATAGACTTCCTTATCCGCCCCGGCCTTATAGTCTCCGGGCGAACAACCAGCCAAAAAAACTGCCGTCCCAGTTGCCGCGGCAGAAATGCTCCATAAGATACTTTTCACAACAGACATACAACTCCGACAAAAAATTACGCTGAAAACAGAATTATACTTTCGACAACCCGCGTTGCAAACGCAAAAACACATTCTCCGGCCCGGAAGTTCCACGGTGAGAAGACGTCCTGAAAGGTCGGATTATTGCAATTTCATCCGAATTTTGCGGAAAAAGTTCCGCCGGACAAACGGCCGTTCCAGCCGGTTCAATCGAGACCGAGAGGCAGGCCCAGGCCGGCGGCGGTCTG
>JBGSSG010000413.1:0-5402 GCA_041737185.1 Anaerohalosphaeraceae bacterium | reverse complement strand
TGTACAATGAATACCACGCCCTGCTGGTGCGGCTGGGAAAGGAATTCTGCCGACCAACCCCCCGCTGCCCCGGCTGCCCCCTCGAAGACATACCCCACGACATAAACCCCCAGCCCTGGTAATCAGCAGTCCCTCAATTCGGCGACAAAGCGTTGGGGTCTGTTTGTTCCCGTTCGGCCTGCTCCCTGGCCTTTCGCTGCTCTTCGTCCCTGGCCTTCTGTTCTGCCTCAGCTTTTTCCCTTGCAATTTCTGCTTTTATCTTTTCTGCTTCGGCCTGTGCCTGTTCAGCCTGTGCTTTTGCCTTTACCGCTTCGGCCTTTGTTCTGTCGGACTCCGCTTGTGCCTGGTCAGCCTGTGCCTTTGCCTTTTCAGCCTGTGCCTTTGCGCCGTCAGCTTCAGCTTTTGCCTGTTCGGCCTGTGCCTGGGCCTTTGCCGCCTGAGCCTGCGCCTGCTCTGCCTGAGCCTTTATTTTTTCTGTCTCGACTTTGTCCGCATCAGCTTCATTTCTGGCCTTTTGGGCCTGTGCCTGCGCATTTTGGGCTTCGGCTCTTGCCTTTTCAGCCTCGGCCTGTGCTTTTGCCGATTCGGTCTGAAGCTTTTCAGCATTAGCCTTTTCCATCGCAGCATCAGCCTTTGCCTTTTCGGCCTGTGCTACCGCATTTGCCGCTTCGGCAGTTGCCTGTTCAGCCTCAAACTTTGTTTTCTCAGCTTCGGTGTGAGTTCTTTTGGCCTCGCCCTCGATCCGGGCTTTCTCTGTCGTTGCCTCAGCGGTTTTCTGCTTAATATGTTCGGTATAAGCCTTTTCTCCGAACGGGTCGGTCAGAGACTTTCCAAGTCCGGCGTCGTATTGGGGCGAGGACTGCTTTTTTTCTACCATTTCAAGCATTTTGGCGTATTCCATACCGCCAGAAGAAATACTCGGTGTGAGAATGAAGATAAGCTCTGAACCGGACTCCTCAAAATCCCGGCTCGAAAACAGCAGACCAACAATCGGAATATCCTTGAGGAACGGAACTCCTCGAAACACATCGCGTTTTTCGGTCCTTCTAATACCGCCGATGACAAGACTATAACCAGGCTTTACCCGGTTTTCATCGACTTTAATAGACCGTTCAGTGATAACAGAGGCCTGAACAACGCCCTTGGGTTTGGTACTGGAGCCGATTTTTATCTCCGTACTAAGACCCACAGAACCATCGGCAAAAACATGCGGCATAACTTCAAGAGAATCTTCAACCCACTGATACTCCGTGATGGAATACGGGGCCACGTTATTTGTCGTAACAATTTTCTCAATAGGAGTATTGTCCCTTGAGAGAACTTTTGCCTTTTGGCCGTTCACTGTCTCAAGCGTGGGATTCATCAGGATTTTCAAATATCCTCTCGATACAAGCATATCGACAAGCATCTTGACTTTATCGCTTTCATAACCTATGTCCATACCGAAAGTCGAACGCTTGACTTCACGAAGGGAAGCGCCCGGGAAAGTGGGCGTCTTACCGCCTAAAGTAAAATGGTCCCCGAACAGATTTGTTATTGCTACAGTTGTCTCCCTGTCAAAAGTTTTGTCAGCGTAAAGCTCGACAATCATACAATCTATATTGACCTGAATTGGAGATAAATCAATCAGCTTTAGAATTTCTAAAACATTATCAGCTTCCTTATCGCTGGCACAATGGATAACAAGCTGATTGGTGGCATCATTGGCCGTTACCTTATAGCCGAGTTGAGTTGTAACGATGGCTGCCATCTGTGCGGCGGGCTGCTCCCGAGTGAAATAGAAAACTTTCACGCCGTCTGCCACTTTAACTCTTTTGGGCGGCTGAAGGTACATATCAGGAAGAGGATTATTAACGTTAGGATTAGCCCGGACCTGTTCTATATCGCTTAGCGTTGCCCTGGCCTCAAGCTCTCCCTGCCTGTTGTCAAAAGCTTCTCCGCACCCGGCAAAAAAAAATACGCAAAGGCAGCTCATAATCAGTGCGTATGTTATTCCAATTCCGCGGAGTCGAATGTGGTACATAATTAACCTCTTTAAGGAAGTGCCATTTTCATCGCCGATTCGGGATTTCCCCTGTAATAGGTATATTCCTGTTCAGCTACACCGTTGAGCCTATTCTTGTTATCGGCTCAGGTCAAGATTTATTACAAAAATTTTTCAAATCCAAAAAGGGTCCAAAAAACACCGGCTTTGTCTAAAACGAAAAGAGCGGGCTGATTTATTGCAAAAAAATTTTAAAAGCACCCAACCCAGAGGTGTTTGGAGCAACAAGCCCATAGACGACCGGCGGCAAATATGGTACTTTGACTCGCCTATGAAAAAAACGTCATCCAAACCATCCGCGTCTGCCGGGGCCGATGCGACTGTCGGCTTTTTGGCGCTGGGCTGCCCGAAAAACATCGTTGACAGTGAGACGATGCTGGCCCGGATAGGTCTGGCGGGTTTTATCCTGACCGACAACATTGACAGGGTCGATATCCTCGTAATCAATACCTGCGGCTTTATCGCGCCTGCCAGGGACGAAGCCCTGGCCGCTATCCGCAGGGCCGTTGCCCAAAAGAAAAAAGGACACATCAAAAAGCTTGTCGTAGCCGGCTGCCTTACACAGAGACTCGGAAAGGAACTGCTCGAACTGGCTCCCGGCATCGACGCCCTTGTCGGCCTTGCCGACAGGGACGCCATAGACGCCGTTATAAAAGAAATTTCATCCGCTGCCCACAAGCAGCCTTCCCTGCTGCTTTCCCCCGCCCCGGATACGCCGCCGGACGACCGAAACCGACTCCTTATCAATCCCCCGCACTGGGCTTATTTGCGAATCAGCGAGGGGTGCAGCCGACAATGCTCCTTCTGTACCATACCGTTTATACGCGGAAAATTCCGAAGCAAACCGATGGACCTGCTCACCGACGAGGCCAAACAACTGGCCGACAACGGCGCCGTTGAACTAAGCCTTATCGCTCAGGACAGCAGTTTCTACGGCCAGGATACCGGGGTGAAAAACGGGCTGGTAAAATTAATCGAAAGGCTCGACAAAATAACCCCGCTCAAATGGATTCGCCTGATGTACCTCTACCCGGCGGGCATTGACGACGCTCTTATCGACGCCATCGCTCAAAACCCAAAGGTACTTAAATACATCGATATGCCCATCCAGCACATCAACAACCAGATTCTAAAGGCGATGCACAGAAACGACACAAAACGAAACACGCTTAGCCTCATCGAAAAGCTCCGCGTTCGTATTTGCGACCCTGTTCTGCGAACAACTGTAATCGCTGGTTTCCCCGGCGAAACCGCAGCCCAGTTTCAGGAGTTGCTCGACTTTATCGAGTGGGCAAAGTTCGACGCTCTCGGCTGCTTCCCTTTCTGCCCGGAACAGGGAACAGCGGCTGCGCTTCTATCGGGCCAGTTGCCCGAATCCATCCGGAAAAGGCGAGCCGAACAGGTTATGAAAATACAGCAGCCAATCGCCTTTGCCCGAACCGAACGATTCATCGGGAAAAAACTTACCGTGCTGGTTGACCAGGCCGGCAAGTCCGCCGGAAACGCTGTCGGCAGGTCATTCGCCCAGGCCCCCCACATCGACAGCCTCTGCATTATTCAAAAGTGCGCTGCGCCCGCAGGGGCATTCATCGACGCCAAAGTCCTCGCCCGACAAGGCTATGACCTTATCGTTGAACAAACACAAACCCCCGATTTCGCCTGTTGATACGCGAACATTACCAAAGTATAATAACCTTATCGTATGGAACAATTTTTAACAAAACATCATCGCTGGGTTCGGCACGTGCCCAATATCCTGACCGTCGGCAGGTTCGCTCTTGCCGCTGTCTTCCTCGCTATGATTCTTTATGCCCCGCATACGGGAAAAGCCAAACCCGCAGGGGTGCTTATGGCCGCCTTTACCCTGTTTGTCATAGCGGGACTTACCGACATCATCGACGGCTACATCGCCAGAACCTTCAACGCATCCAGCAAATTCGGCAGAACCGTTGACCCCCTGGCCGACAAGTTTCTTGTCTGCGGGGCATTCTTCTGTTTTGCACTGGTCGGCCAGCCTCTGTTTGCCAATTTCGACCTGCCGGAGACACTGCTTGACATCATCCGATGGGGGACAGCCATCCTTGTTTTCGCGCGGGAAGTGCTCGTACAGACCCTAAGACACATCGCCGAATCCCGCGGCGTCAACTTCGGCGCGGTTGTTCACGGGAAAATCAAAATGTTCCTTCAGTCCTTCGGCATAGGAACCGTGCTTATCGGCTGGGCTTATGTCTGGCGCCCGTGGGGCGACTGGTTCGCTGTCATAACATATCTGCTTATGGTCGCCTTTACCATTTATTCAGGGGCAAGCTCGCTGAGGCGTCCCATACGCCAACCGGCGTTTACTCCGTAAACGCCCTGTCCCAGTCTTTCCATACCGCCTCTCTGCCGCAGCGTCTTATCGCATCGGCCACCTCGGCGGGGCTTCTGTGGTCGGCAACCTCAAACTGTCTGCCGGTCTGGTCATGGCCGGTATATCCGCCCGGATTTGTCCTGGAACCTGCGCTTGTCCGCGTCGCGCATAAATCAATCAGGTGGTCCCGCAGCGCCGGCTCTTCACGAGTTGAAAGCACAATGCCGGCGTCGGCAAAGCAAAGCCGAAGCGCAAGGGTCATCTGAACAAGCTCACCGTCGCTTACAAGATGCTCCCACTGCCGGTCAACATTCCTGGCAGGCCTTAATCTCGGAAACGAAAACGACACGGCGCAGCGCCAGTACCGTCTCATCAGGTAATATGCGTGCTCGCCCAGCGCAAGCGTTTCGCAGCGCCAGTCTCCCAGCCCCAGCAAAACCCCCAGCCCCGCTCGCCTCATTCCCGCGCGGGCGAACCTGTCCGCCGAGTCGATACGTCTGTCGTAATCGCTCTTTGGACCTGCCGGATGATATATTTTATAAAGCCCGCGGTTATACGTCTCCTGGTACAGCGCAACCCCGTCAATCCCTGCCTCGAACAGCCTGCGGTATTCTTCTTCGCTCATCGGGTATATCTCGACCGATATCGAGGCGAACCGCCCGCCAAGACGCTCGGCAAGCTCGGCCAGATATTGGGCCGTGATAAATTCGGGGTCTTCGCCGCTGACCAGCAGAATATCCCGAAAACCCTCTCCTGCTATCACATCCGCATCCGCTGTCGCCTCATCGACGCTCAACTGCGTCCGCTGAAATTCCGTCGTCCGGCTGTATCCGCAATAGAGGCAACTGTTCACGCATACATTCGAAAGATACAGAGGCGCGTAAAGCTGTATTGTCCTGCCGAACCGCTGAATGGTTAGCCTTCTGGCCTGCTGCGCCATCTGTTCAAGATACTGCCCTGCCGCCGGCGAAATCAGCCGCATCAGCCGAGTAATACTGTACCGTCCGG
>JBGSSG010000401.1:0-3003 GCA_041737185.1 Anaerohalosphaeraceae bacterium | reverse complement strand
AAGGGCGGATAATTACGAAGTGGAATTGGGATACCGTTGGAGCAATAATGTTTCGCTGAGGGTAAACGCTTATGATGTTAAATTCAACAAGGCGATTGTTTATATACAGGACGAAATCGGTACGGGAAGTTACTTCAATTCCGGCCAGTTCGGCAGCAGAGGCATTGAAGCGGAATGTCGTTATCACCAGGAAAATTTGAATATACTATTTAATTATTCGTATTATCAGGTTTCCAGAAATGATGTTGACGCCTATGATGTGCCGGGGCACAGGAATGTATTTCTGGCGTTTCCCCAGCACCAGTTTAACGTATTGGCTGATATTAAGCTCACCGACAAGTTTTCTGTACACCCATCGGCTTCTTTCTTCGGCAAACGATATGGATACGACTTTATTGAGTCCGAAGGGACTTCAGGGTTGAATACTTTTGAACCGACCCTTGCCGTTAACCTGAATTTTCGGATACGAGATGCATTCACGAAAGATATGGAAATCGACTTTGGGATAAGGGATATGTTTAATTCCGGGTATGACTATATCCAACCCCACAACAGCGACCATACTCCATTACCTTCGCCGTCAAGGGCTGTTTACGTAAGAGTTTCCTACAAATTCTAAAATTTGTGTATGCGTAGAGCTGTGCCGGCCCCGTAAAGGCAAAAAAATTATCCGCTTAATCGAACCCCAAGCACGATAAAAGGCCGCAAACAGTTCCGCCGGGATTTTACGCCTCTGCAGGGTTTGTGCGTGATGTTTTTTTGTCTTGTCGCGACTCCCTGTATCGCCACCGTGGCCGTGACGCGCCTGGAAAGCGAGGCCTGGAAATGGGCAGCGATTCAGTTCTTCGGCCTGACCGCCCTTGCCTATATCCTTACCTTCGCGCTCTATCAGACAGGACGGCTGTTTACCGGCTGATTTTTTTACTGCACAGGCCAGTACCGGCCATCTTTCATCAGCCACCGGCCGCCCAAAACGCCAGTATCCTGAAGGTCTATCATTCCGTCGCCGGTCAGGTCAACCGACAGACAGTCGCCGATAGAATTGCACCCCGGTTCCAGCCACCAGTTCAGCATCGCCGACAGGTCCGCGGTATCAACGATATAGTCGATATTGAAATCGGCCTGTACAGGCTCAAGCAGTTCAAATGCCATCGCGTAGGCAGCGGATTCTGAAGCCGATTTATTGACAACTTTGATTTGATAGTTCCCTGTCTTTGTCAGAAGGCGATCAACTTTTTCAAGATTGTCTATGCTGGAAATCTCTGAAATCAGCGGGTTGATGTCGTTTGGTTCATAAATTTCAAGGTCTAAATCCGCAAAAGACGCTTCAAGTTCACCTTCTTCAATAATGCCTCGCCCACCGCTGGGGAATTTTTTGTCGTTCCATTGCACTTTGCGATTCCAAGTCAGTGTCATCACAAGGCGGCAGTCTGTGCTTGCGGAAAGAGTATAGAGGTGCTGCTGTCCGGGCGAAAGCGACTGATACGCCCATCCTTTGTCGCTGCTTATAGTTGACGAGGGTAAAACTTTTGGTGAACTGAGCAATTCAAACGCCCGCAGCGCATCCAGCCGGCCGTAGCCACGGTAGTTGTTCCAGACCATTCCGGTGGTAGAGTTGCCGTACTCATCCTGTATGTTCGGAAACGCGGAATTTACAATGACTGCCTTAATCACCTCGCTTTTGCCGTCATCGGCCTCATCGGCGGTCGTATCGGCATAGCCGAGCAGCAGCGCCGCGACGCCGGCGGTATGCGGCCCGGCCCAACTGGTTTCGCCGCGGGTGGTGCCTTCAGTTTTCCAGGCGTTGTCGCTTGAAGATGTCGGTACCCAGAGATTTTGCGCTGGGCCTGCAATATCAGGCTTGTGCCTTCCGTCTATGGTCGGTCCCGGATTACTGGCCGTACCAACCCGTCGATAGACATCCGGCTCTGTCACTATCAGACCGGCCGTGGTAATGCCGTTAAAGGCATCCCCAAAAACCGTAATGGAACTGGCATCATTTCCCGCTGCATTGGCAAATATCATATCGTATTTATAGGCGTAATAGTCATACAGTAATGACCAAACGCTACTGCCGTTTGCAGGTATGGTTATTGGTAACTGAAAACCCGTTACGACAACCCGGCAATTCTGACTGCGAAGCTCCTCGAATGCCGTTTGTAGCCAAGCGATATTAATTGAATTGTCCTTTATGACTTTTACGCTATGAATCTCTGTGCCCGGCGCCACACCCCGATGATTAGGATAAAGTTTGCCGCCCCGGCTTGCGATAATCCCCGCCATCGTCGTATCGTGCCAGTTTGGCGAATAAACTTGATTTGTACTGCTGGTCGCATCGAACCAGTCGGCGTATGAATTCCCGACCGGATTGCCGTTTACATCTTTGTCGTAAAAAGCCTCGTGTGTTACTAAGCAATGCTCCACGGTAATCACCCCTACCGCCACGCCCTGGCCCTTGTACCCCAGAGCGTGTACCGCCTGCGCGTTGCAACCATCCGTTGCGGTCGATTCCGAAAGACCCAGCGCAAGGGAACCAGCGCAGCAAAGCCACAAAAGACACATTTCGGCTGTGCGCAGACCCGCCCGTCCGATAAAATCTCGCTCACCCTCCATTTACTTTCCTTGCAAACTCAAATACCCCGGTAAATATAACACTTCGGATGTCTTTTTTCAAGACATTTTTTCCTTTACGCGGCAAATGGAGAAGTTATAATTGCCAGATGCAACTTGGTTGCAAATAGTATCTAAATCCTCCGGCAAAAAAAATGGTTTAGTAAAGGGAAAAGAGATGACAATCAAAGATAAAACGCTGCGCATCGCAAGGGAACTGCGGGCACACGCGCCGTTCACGTTGGCGGGCGCGTTTTTGGGGATTGTTTTTATGCTCGTTTTTTCAAAGCTCGGCCCATCGGGAAGCCGGGGACTGTTCGCGATTTTTCACCCGCTGCATGTGCTGTTAAGCGCTATGGTAACGGCGTCTCTGTTCCAACTGCACCGCAAGGC
>JBGSSG010000388.1:0-4962 GCA_041737185.1 Anaerohalosphaeraceae bacterium | reverse complement strand
ACAGACACAGGAACACGAAAAAATCGTCGAGGTCATCAGGACGCTTATCCCTAATTATATCGGCCTGCCTCTGAAAACAGATTGAACAGCTAACTTCTCTGTGTCCTTTCAATCCTCATATTTATTAAACTGGCGGCGTATGCTGCGCCGAAGCCGTTGTTGATGTTGACCACCGTAACGGCAGAAGCGCAGCTATTGAGCATCGCAAGCAGCGCCGCAAGTCCTTCAAAACTTGCGCCGTAGCCGACGCTGGTGGGTACTGCGACGACGGGACAATCGACCAGCCCCCCCGCCACGCTTGCCAATGCTCCTTCCATTCCCGCAACGACAATGACGACGGATGCCTTTGACAGTTCGGGCAGATGTTCGATAAGCCGATGCAGGCCGGCCACGCCGACGTCGCAAATCATTTTTACGCTCTGGCCAAGCATCCTGCAGGTAAGTTCCGCTTCTGCCGCGACGGGCAAATCGGCAGTGCCTGCGGTAACAATGGCGATGAAATTTTTCGTATGGGCGGCGGGCTTTTGCTCAAGAACAATCATTCTCGCCTGCCCCTCATATCGCAGGAGCGGCAGGTCAAGCTGCCCGCGGACGGCTTCAAAAAGCTGCGGCGTCGCGCGGGTGGCGATGACGTTATTGCCGGTCTTTGCCAGGCTGGCAAAAATAGCGGCCACCTGCTCTGCGGTCTTGCCGGGACAGAAAATCGCCTCGGGAAAGCCGCAGCGCAGGGGGCGGTGATGGTCGATGCGGGCAAAGCCGAGGTTCTCATAAGGCAGATGACGAAGCGTCTCAACGGACTGATGCACATCCAGCCTGCCGGCCTTTACATCTTCAAAAAGCTGTTCAATCCGCTTGCGATCCATATAACTTTCTTAGCCCGCGGGGCTGTCCGCACTTTTTATCCGCCTCCGGCGGATTGCCTTTTACCTTTTCACTTTTTATGCTGTTGCAACCGGCTCAATATCCAGTCCGGCGAAACGGCCGGCCTGATAATAATAGTACGCCAGCGAGGCGACCATCGCGGCGTTGTCGGTACAGAGCGGTTTTGGGGCGAGGCAAAAATCAAGGCCTTCTTGTTGGCAGTAATTTTTCATCGCTGTTCGCAGCGCGGCATTTGCGGCGACGCCGCCGCCGAGCAGGACGGTTTTTGCGCCGACTTTTTTTACGGCCCTTCGAGTTTTGGCGACAAGAACATCGACGACGGCAGCCTGGAAGGAGGCGGCGATATCGGCTATCTCCCGCAAAGTCATTGAATCGACGAGGTTTGCGCCTTTCATATCCTGTCCGCGGCAATGATAGAGGACGGCGGTTTTCAGGCCGCTGAACGAGAAATTCAGCGAATCAGGCTCAAGCATTGTTCTTGGAAAATCGACGGCGCGCAGGTTTCCGTCCATCGCGGCCTTTTCAATGGCTGGTCCGCCGGGATAGGGCAGATTTAGGATACTTGCGACCTTGTCGAACGCCTCACCGGCGGCGTCGTCAATCGTCTGGCCGAGCAGACGAAGGTCGATAGGCGACTGAGCGTCGAACAGGCTGGTGTGCCCGCCGGAGACGATAAGCGCCACAGCCGGCAGCAAAACCGGATGTGCACTGTCAACCAGAGCCGACTGGATATGGGCGTGGATGTGGTTCACGGCGATAAGGGGTTTTTCCCAGACGAAGGCGAGGGTCTTGGCGGCGGTAATTCCGACCATAAGAGCGATTGACAGTCCCGGCTGATTTGCGACGGCCACGGCGTCTATCTGTTCGGGCGCAATTGCGGCTTCTTCGACAGCCAGCGCGACAACAGGCAGTATTTTTTCAACGTGGGCGCGCGAGGCAATTTCGGGCACGACGCCGCCGAACTGCGCGTGCAGCAGGGCCTGTGAGGCAACAACAGAAGACAGGATTTCTTTCCCATCGGCGACAACTGCGGCGGCTGTTTCGTCGCAGCTTGTCTCAATTCCTAAAATTACGATTTTTCCGCTTTTCATAACGCTGAAAACTTATCCGCAGATACAGCCTATGTCAAATCATTTGCAGTCACGCCGGAGGCGAATTGGCCGGCCGGTCAGCAAGATGCTCAGGCAAATTTACCTCGCAAATTTTAATCTGAAGCGCAGCACTTTGGGTTGCTCCAGAAGACCTCTGCCGGGGTCCGATAGTTTAAACATTTCCGTGGTCGATTATTCAATAGTTCCAACGCGATGTCAACATCTGATTGCATCTCAAAAACGGCCCCGGCCTTATAGAACTAGTGCAGCAAAATCCGCAGGAATAGGAATCTTATCGTAAGGGTGGCGGGGTACAGCGATTACTTCACGGACCTTGGGACGGATTTGCAGAACGAGATAATCCGACAGACCGAGCAGAAGTCGTTTTTAGCCGGAGGCGGATAAACGGCGGACAAGCCCAAAGCACAAAATTTTAACTGCTCAAAACAAAGGCGAAAAAGGCGGGGAAAACAGGGGTTGTAAAAGAGATATTATCTGCCGGGAAGACGCTTATAAACTTCTTTCCTGTCGCCAATGCGCAACACATAAATCAGGATTTGCTTTTCAATGACGGTATAAACGATACGGTAATCTCCCGAACGGATTCGGTACAGGTCATCGTCGAGTTTTTTGCATCCGGGCGGGAAGGGATTGTCCCTGAGTAAATCGATTTTGGCGCCGATCTGACGCCTGAGTTTGGCCGATAACGCCGTCAAGGTCTTTAACGCATCCCTGTCAATCCGGATTTGGTAAGGCATCGTTTATATCCCAAGCTGCTTTTTGGCCTTTTCCCAGGGTATGGAGGTTTTTCCGCGGCGAGCCTTTTTGGCGGCTTTGATGTCGATTTTGTCTTCCAGCGCCTCGATCAACTCAAGGTCTTTGATGCTCACAATTGCGCAGGCGGGCTTGCCGTTTTTTTGGATTACAAAGCGCTGGTCCGCGTATGCCGCCCGGCTGATAAAGTCCGAGATATGAGTTCTTAATTGCGAAACGCTTAAATTAGTCATATTTACCTCTTTGAGTATCCGAGTCTTATTTTAATATAGTATCGCAAATTCGGGGGTGAAGTTCAAGTAAAAAATGTACAATTTGTCATAATTGTACAATATGTACTATTTGTACCAGGAGTTACCTTCTTCGAATGGCCAAAACGCCGCCAATCAATGTAAAAGTGGGCTAATCATTGCTTTTTAAGCCATTTCCCGTTAATATGGGGTAAAATTGGGACGGCAAGTTGTAAAGTCGAACTAGTTTGGATTGATTCCAAAGGATATTGAAAATGACAAAAAATACAGAATTTAATTTGTGGCATTATACAACGGCAGATGGATTGAAGGGAATATTATCTCATAAAACTCTCTGGGCGACGGATTGTCGATATTTAAATGATTCGTTAGAATTTATTTACGCCAAGATCATTATTCATCAAGCCTTATTACCGAAGGTTATCTCTACAATAAAAGACCTATGCGAGAAAAATCCAAATGCAAAAAGGATAACTGAATCTTATGGAGGGATTCAAAAAACTGCTGATCTCGAAACAAATGATACGATAGAAATTCTTTTTAACTCAATGTTCATGCTAGGATTCCCATTTGTCTTATCTTTTTGCATGGGACCCAAAGATGATAGCAAAGAGGGTCAGTTTTTACAAAAGAATGGATTGTTAAGCCAGTGGCGTGGCTATGGTAAAGATGGCGGCTATGCAGTTATATTTGATTTAGAGGATTTGGATAAAATGTTGGAAAATGAAAACAAATCTTTTTATTATGGAGCAATCGGCGATAATGCCATTGTTTACGATACAAGTAAATTAGAATCAACGGACAAGATAAAAAAACATTTAGACCTAATTGGAGTTTATGCGTATAGAGTCTGTGAGTCTCGTCTCTTTGGAAAGAAACCACCTATTGCAGAAGGCGATGAAGTAAAAGCGTTGTTTACATGCATGGCATCTTTAAAACATAAAGGATTTCAAGAAGAAAACGAATATAGATATTGTATTATGCCACAAAATAAAGAATGGCTGAATAGTCCATATTATGAAGAAGATAAAAATAAAAGCTTTAAAGAAATTAAAACGAGAAACAACAGGGGCACTCTTGTACCATATATTGAGCTGTTTAATAGTTCAGGCAACTTACCGATTAAAAGGATTTGTGTTGGTCCTCATCGTGATAAGGAATTGAGAGCCGAATCGATAAAAACATATCTCAGGAGCGAAGGATTGACCAATATTGAAGTATTTTGTTCAGATATTCCTTATATTGGTTCAAGATAAAATAATAGGGGGCGATTTTGTCTTGAGAACATGTTGAATTATGCCGTTCCCCTCGGTGTTTCGACCTATTTTGTTCTTTTGGCAGATGAATTATTTGGAAGTTTAACAGATTCCTCATCCGCAAGGGGGTTCGGAATGACGGCGTGTGCAGGCGGCGCCGCGCAAGAACAGGAGAACAGGTCAGGCAGGCATACAAAGAATACGGCGATTGACGCGAGGGGGCCAAAACAGTACAATCAAAATCGGAATTCCTGACACTCAAAACGGCCCTATTGCAGTGGGAAAGAGAAAACCAAATGGCAAAGAATGAAAAAAAGGAAAATCAGCAGGCGCTTAGCTTTGAGCAGGCGATAGAACGGCTAAATCAGATAGTAGGCAAGATTGAACAGGGTCAGGTTCCGCTGGCCGACAGCCTTGAGCAATATGAAAATGGGATGAATCTGATACAGTACTGCCGGGGGATTTTACAGGACGCGGAAAAGAGGATTGAGAAGATATCGGCGCAATCCCATCCTGCGGAAAGCCAGGACGAATCGGCCCGGCCAAAGGACGCGGGTTCGGGCAAATGAATACAAGTCGTTAAAGGGTAAAGGATAAGCTCGAAATCTTAAATCCTAATGTCTAAATCCTAAACAATATCAAATGTCCCAAAATCCCAATTTTCAAAACAAAAACCTCGTATTAGCAGAGCTTTGAATTGTTTGGATT
>JBGSSG010000372.1:0-4018 GCA_041737185.1 Anaerohalosphaeraceae bacterium | reverse complement strand
GACTCGAACCCCGACTAACTGATCCAGAGTCAGTTGTGCTACCATTACACTATTCCCCAGTGCAGGCGGCCAATATATCTGCATCGCGTTAGTCCGTCAAGACTTAAAATCCGCCCCGCTTAGCCGATATACAATCCTTCTATGCGTATTTGCGTTCC
Source organism: Anaerohalosphaeraceae bacterium (assembly GCA_041737185.1). Classification (GTDB taxonomy): domain Bacteria; phylum Planctomycetota; class Phycisphaerae; order Sedimentisphaerales; family Anaerohalosphaeraceae; genus JBGSSG01. The sequence continues at coordinate 3,860 of JBGSSG010000372.1, read as the reverse complement.
GCCTGGGGTGTGATTGATATAATTGATAAGTCCGCTGTGTCTCCACTGGAGCATGCACGTCCGGGGCTGGAAAAAATATCGCATCCCGATGCGCAGTTCTTTGCGGCTCTCCCGCACAATACCCTCATAAGCCTGGGCGACATAATAGCCCAAATCCTTGTATCCTTTGGCTCTGGGTTCCAGCGGCCCTGTTACACACCAGACAATAACGCCGTTCTTTTTTTCCACGCTCGTAACGATGCCGCAATGCGTAACGGGACAGCCGCAGGACATCCCAAGAGGCCTTCCAATCAGCACATCGCCGACCTGAATATCCAGTTCGCGGGTGAGCATCGGATTATGAGGCGTAATAGTCTCCCGCGGGCCGGGGTCTTCGGGAAAATGTTCCAGATAAAAATCGACCTCACGATTCAGGCTGTCCACCCACGATAACCTGGGCTGTTCATTGCCCGCGGCGGCGCCGCATACGGCCCCGCACACGCCGACGGCGGAAGATGGGCAGGCGCATTGTGCCGCAGAGGCCGGTTTGCCGACGTGCCGGTCAGTTGACAAATGAATACATCGTTTAATTTCCTCCGGATGAACCGCCAGATATACGGCAAACTCTTCGCACTTCCGATATCCGCACAACCCGCAGTTCAGGCCGGGAAGCCCAAAAGCCGACTCTGATTTCATTTTTTTCTCCTGTTATACAATGTTATTTCGATACACTCTGTCATTCGCCGCGATAAAAAAGCTGGTTTTCGAGCGGCCTTACAACCCCGAAATGAGATTGCCAGCCGATTTCTTTTTTGCCGACGCAGATTGTGCACGTTCCCACCGGAGGGTTGCCGCGAAGCATCATCGGGCCGTTAATATCCGCCTGTGCGAGAATGGTATCGACCAGCGGGTCGATTCCGATTCCGTACAGCGCGTTGGCCTCCCGAATCTTCACCGCCGGCGCGGCCTGCTGAATACGCGCACGAAAGACCTCACGCTCGGCCTGTGAAACGAGGTCGATTTTTGTTACAACGGCCACGTCGGCCAGGGTGAGCATTGGCCCGACCTTTCGCGGCAGATTCATACCGCTGGTCGCTTCCATAATCATAATCCCCAGCCCCGCGTCGGTATAAGGTGCACAGCGAAGGCACAATCCAGCCGTTTCCACCAGAAGAATGTCTGACTGTACTTTTTCCGCCCATTGCATGGCGTCGCCGAGCACCAGAACGCTGCAATGATCCGGGCACAAATCCCCGGAATAGACTTTTTTTACCGGAATGCCGAACTCACGGGCAAACACCTCGTCTTCATCGGCATACTGCACGTCGATTTTCAGATATGCCGGCCTTTTCCCGCCGTCGATGAGTTTTTTCGTTATGTGCCGAAGTACGGAGGTCTTTCCGGACGTGGCTGGCCCTGCGCAAATTACAAGTTTCATAAACAAATCCCCTCCGCCGCGGTATCTCGCAATTCCACGCCGCTAAAATCGGCGCTGCACAGCCGATAGCCGTTTCGCAGCTTGTCGCGCAGACGGCAAAGCGTCTCGTCGAGCCGGCTGACCATCACCCCGAGACGCTTTTCTTCGTCGTCGGTGTGGATAACTTCCGTAATACACCCCCCCTTCATCACAATGCGATAATTTGACAGCAGGGCAATTCGGGGATCATGTGTGACAAAGATGAATATCTTGCGATGCTCACGAAGCAGTTCAATCGCCCTTGTCCGGTGGATTCCGGCGTTTTCCACCTCGTCGAGAAGGACAATCGGGGTATCGCAAATCACCGTCGCGTCGGCGATAAGCAGCGCCCGCGTCTGGCCGCCGGACAACTCCGTCATCCGACTGTTCAGATCTATAGGCTCCCCCGTAAGCTGGTTGGCAAAACCCAACGTTTGCTCCATCAGATTCGAAGAGGTCTTGCCCCGTACGCTCATATGGATTCGCAAAAACGTTTCGACCGGCAAATCCGAGAGGAAGTTGGTATGCTGGGTAATCAGGGCGATGGGATTGAGCGAAGGGTCGTCTCCGTATTCCGGCAGAGGCGGAGCATTATTAATCAGGATATGACGACCCGTCGGCGTATTGCCCCGCGCGAATAATTCAATGTCGTTAATCAGCGTGGTCTTGCCTGAGCCTGTCGGACCCACAATACTCACAACATCGCCCATATTCAGATCAATCCTGCAAATCTTTTCCTGCCGATTGTTTTTCCCATGACCGGCCAAAATACTGATTGTGTCAATCATACGAAAGCTCCTGTTATACAGTATATTTAGTTTATCGTATTAGTATTCTAAGAACCTAAAAAAATTACTTCACATCATCCAGCGTCGTCTTCTCCATTGTCCGGGCTATGCAGTCGCGAATGTTCCTGAACATACGCACCAGTTTTTTCTCCTTCTCCAGAGGCGTCGGTTCATAAAAATACCGGCTTACACATTCAGTCGGAGCCAGCGCCCCGTCAAACAGACGAACAACATCCGCTATCGAAATTTCGCCGGGTTTTTTAGCCAGCCGATATCCCCCTCGCTGCCCTTTGCAGCTTTGAACATACCGGGACTGCTTTAGAGTCAGCAGAATCTGCTGAAGGAATCTGGGCGGAATGCGCTGGGCAGAGGCGATTTCTTCTCCGCCGATATACAACCCCGGCTTCCGGCGAGCCAGATATACCATTGCAAGCAATGCGTATTCGCTGCGATTGGTCAATTTCATTCAGTCACCGTTAATTCAGACATTCCCGACGGTTTTATGACAACTTAGAATACTATTCTTATATACTAACTTGATTAACTTGTCAAGCCTTTCTTTAATTTTTCCCGGATTATTTGCTGCCGACGGAAAAGTTTTGTCGCCTGACGACCCGGCAAGCCGCAATAAGACATCCGCAATGCCCCCATTGTCGCCTTATATGCACCTCTCTGTTAGCCGGTCAAGCCTTAAAATTCGCTCCCTAAACTCCTAAAATCAATCTGTCCTTTATCTCTCTCTATTAACCATAACCCGTAATTTTTTATATTTTTTCGCTTGACCTGAAAATATAGAGCTATAAGCTTACTCATCGCAAATTTTTTAATATGTTCAACGGGTATATCTATGAATCTTGATTCAGTACGAACAGCTATCAAAAGAATGGCGTCTCTCGGCAAACCGCAGTCCATAAAACTGCCGAAAAGTTTTAATCGCGACAAAAAGGATTTAATTGATTTTATCTTCAGGCGTTGTCAGCCGGCGCCCCAATCGTTTGCCGACCTTGGAGGTGTTTGGGGGGTTGAAGCCGCGTACACATTTTATACGCTCACAACATACAACATAGAAACAGCCTTCCTTATCGATACAAATTTCAGCGATTTAGTCGTCAATAGGGCGCAGATGTTCAACAATCTTCAAACCATCAAAGGCAATTTCGGTCAGACAGCGGTGATTGAGCAAATTGTTCATGTGGATGCGATTTTCCTGTTCGACGTTCTTCTGCACCAGGTCAGTCCGGACTGGAATGAAATTTTACAACTCTATTCCGGTCGCACCAACTACTTTGTGGTATTCAATCAGCAGTGGATTAAATCCCAAAAGACGATAAGACTGATGGATATGGGCAAGGAAGAGTACTTTAAAAACATCCCGCACGGCAAAGATGAACCTATGTATGATGTGCTATTTGAGAAAATGCACGAAATGCATCCAATGCACAATCGTCTCTGGCGGGATATTCATAGCGCCTGGCAATGGGGAATAACCGATCAAGATATGCTTGAGACAATGCAAAATCTGGGATTTGTTTTACAGTATTACAAGAACTGTGGTCGTTATAAAAACCTGGACAATTTTGAAAATCACGCATTTGTATTTAAAAAATCGTAGACGCCGGCATCCACCTTAATCAACT
>JBGSSG010000353.1:0-2182 GCA_041737185.1 Anaerohalosphaeraceae bacterium | reverse complement strand
AGGGCGGATTCAAAAAGTATTCTGATTTGCTCGTATCCGTCCTCCGGCGAAAGCGCTCGGTGTCTTGTCAGAATGCGGGCGGTGTAGGAATCGACGACGAATACGGGTTTGCCAAAGGCGTAAAGACAGATGGAATCGGCGGTTTCCGGCCCGATGCCCCTTACAGTCAGCAGTTGTTCCCGCAGTGTATCGGCGGGCAGGTTTTTCAGTCGGTCTAAGCTGCCCTGATGATTTTTGTAAAGCCAGTCGAGGAAGTGTTTGATGCGGGCGGCCTTGATGTTATAGTATCCGGCCGGCCGGATAAGCTCGGCCAGTTCGGCAGCGTCCATTTTGAAAAGCGCCGCAGGATTCAGAACTCGGGCGTTTTTAAGGCGGACGATTGCTTTTTCGACGTTGGTCCAGTTTGTGTTCTGAGTCAGTATGGCCCCGATTATGATCTCGAAGGTTGTCTGGCCGGGCCACCATTGCTGAGGGCCGAAGTGTTTTAAGAGACGACGGTAAATGTCGGGCAGGATAGAGCCGGACACGGGCAATGCGCTTTCAGAAGTTGTTTTTTTCTTTACTTTCGAGTATTCTGGTTATAGGTTTTACGTCCGGTTTTCACGGATAGTCCCGATAAAAAGAACGGAGCTTACGTTGGTGCGTAGCAAGCATAATCGCAAACGGCAGGGCGGTCAACTGGTTTCATTTGTCCGGGATTCGTACCTTGACCGTACCAGTCGCCCTATCTATGCGATCTGGTATCTGCTGGCTTTTATCCTGCTGTACGAGGTCGGAACATTTTTGTGCAGCACCGATGCGCTGAGCGTAAGTCTTCAGGCAAGTCAGAGGCGGGTGGTTACTTTTGTCTGGGTCAGGGATTTTCTGGGCTATGTGGGGTTTTCATCGCGAATGACCTGGATGGCTCCGCCGCTTGTGGTGGCGGTTATACTGCTTGCCCTTCAGATTACATCGAGAACGCGATGGAAAGTCCGCCTCGGAGATTTTATACCAATGACGGCGGAGTGTGTTTTGCTTTCGCTGCCGCTGATAGTACTAAGTCTTATCATTAATCGGCCCGCGACCGCCAACTGGGCGGTGGCACAGACAGCGGCAGGTGCGGCAGCCGGGGCCGTACAGACAGGCGGGACAGAGCTGTGGGCCGATATTGTTACCGGGATAGGGGCCGGCATTTATGAGGAACTGGTCTTTCGCCTGATTTTGATAAGCGCGCTTATGATATTGCTTCAGGACCTTCTGCGTATGGACAAGGCTGCGGCGGTGGTCTTCAGCGTGCTGATATCCTCGTTTTTGTTCAGCATACACCATCATTTTTTTTACGCAAACGGCGGGCTGGGAATTGGCGAGGCGTTTGCCTGGAGCAAGTTCATTTTCAGGATGCTGGCGGGCGTGTATTTTGCGGCTCTTTTTGCCGTACGAGGTTTCGGAATAGCGGCAGGTACGCACGCGTTTTATGATATCCTGGCGACATTGCTGAACGCAATGTTCTTTCCGGGCGCTGAAGGATAGAAAAAAGAAGAATTTTTAATTTTTTTTCAGGCCTGTTAGTCTTTTTGTTTTGCGAACTTGTGGAACAAAAGTCCGATAAAGCGAATTTTTGGAACACTGATATTGCGGACGGGGGTTGATTTTCACCTGGCGGATTTGCTATAATGACGGTTAGAACAGAGTCCTGATTTGAAAGCAGGAGAGCTATGGACGCGAATCGAACTAATCTGGCTGTAGGCGAGTTGACATTTTCACTGTTTCAGCGACCGCTGCATCCGGAGCTTTTTTCCATTTATGCCCGCAGGCATCTCAAAACTGAACGATACGAAATGATGGTCTGGGCCACCGGATGTTCGCACGTGGTAAGTGTGTTTTGCGGGGATGTGTGTCTGACAGAGCTTATCAGCGGGGCCAATCAACTGCTTCCCAAACGCGGGCTGGTTGAGCGTTTTCATTTTAGCGGCCAGCGGACGCACAAGTGTACGCTCAGCAGGGGACTTAGTTATATGACCGATTTCCAGGTGGAAAAAATGAGCGCCAATTTATACCGCCAGAGCCACCAGGACCTGCAAAGGTTTGCCCGCAACAGAGGAATGTTCGTAACATTTTCGGAGCTTGCGGCAGGGGGACTTGAGCCGTTCAGCTATCTTGATTTTGAGGCTCGCAGAGACGAACTGCATATCCACGCGTTTCA
>JBGSSG010000318.1:0-10589 GCA_041737185.1 Anaerohalosphaeraceae bacterium | reverse complement strand
GCTGGCCTCGTAGCGATGAACTAAGCCAAGCTCCGCCACGCGAAGCGGAAAATCGCGGTACGAGTGCTTTGCGGTTTTGTAAATCAGCAGCCCGCCCGGACAGTTCATCGGCTTTATCGCGTAGGTCGTTTCATCCACCGTTGTAAAGTACATATTTTCCTTATAATGGTCCCAGTGCCCGCTGCGGTGCCAGAGCGACTCGTTCAGAATTATCGGGGTCTTGACCTCATCGTAATCGTATTTTCTGTGCACCTGCCGCCAGAAATCGATTATCTGGTTCCAGATAATCATCCCCCGCGGATGCAGAAAGGCAAAGCCCGGCCCTTCTTCGTGGAAACTGAAGAGGTCCATCTGTCTGCCGATTACGCGATGGTCTCTTTTTTTGGCTTCTTCGAGCCGCTCGGCGTATTCGGCAAGCTCTTTTTTGTTTCTCCAGACGGTTCCATAGACCCGCTGAAGCATCTTCTGTTTTGAATCGCCGTGCCAGTACGCCCCCGCCACGGACGTTATCTTAAATGCCCCCTGCTCGATGCAGCCAGTCCGCGGTATATGAGGCCCCCTGCACAAATCCTGGAATTCATCGCCGTTGGAATAGAAACTTATAATATCGCCGTCGGCCCTGTTGATGTTGTCGAGTTTGTATTTGTCATTGGCCATTTTTTCACAGGCCTGCTGACGGGTCATCTCTATCCGCGTAATCGGCAGGTCGGCCTTTATAATCCGGGCCATTTTCGCTTCGATTTTCTCAAAATCTTCGGGCCTGATTGGGGCATCAAGGTCGATGTCATAGTAAAAACCGTCGGCCACAACGGGACCATAGACCAACTTAGCGGCGGGCCAGACGGAGCAGACGGCCTGGGCCATAATGTGGGCGCAGCTATGACGAAGAACATCAAGACCTTCGGGGGATTTTGAGGTGATTATTTCAAGATTGACCTGACCCGATATCGGGGTTGACAGGTCAACAAGTTTGGCGTCCACTTTCGCAGCCAGTGCGGCACGGGCCAGACCTGCGCCTATTTTTTCGGCAAATTGAAAAGCTGTGGTACCGTCCGGAGCCTCCAGAACGGCGCCATCGGGAAGTTTTACCTTTACCATTTATTCGCTAAAATTCCTTAAGTACGACTATAAAATGCCCCAGCCTGTCCGGGACTTCTGTTTTTCTCGGCCTTTTCGCTGCCGCAACTTTTAACAATATAAGCATTTGTCGTATATTGTCAAGTCGCCAAATCCGATATTTTGGGCAAAAACCGGCTTGTCAAGGTTCAGCCTGAAAAAGACCAAATTCACCGAATTTAGGCTTGCCGAAGGCTTACAAATGGCTATAATTATCCGCCATACTGGTAATGCGAAGGGATATCCGATGGAAGTAAACTTGATACTGTTCAAAAAAGACGGCACTGCCAAAAGTTTTGCGCTTCCCAGTGCCGTATCTGTCCTGGGAAGACGCCAGGAATGTGATTTGTGCATACCGCTTTCGGTTGTTTCCCGTAAACATTGCGAACTGAATATGGACCAGGGGCAGTTAAAAATACGCGACCTCGGCAGCAAAAACGGAACAATTGTCAACGGGCATCGCACAGAGGAAGCCCGGCTTAATCCGGGCGATAAGATTAAAATCGGCCCGGTAACGTTTCTGGTTCAGATTAACGGACAGCCTTCCGACCTGAGCCTGTTTATGCCCGCTCTGCCGGCTGCGGCATCCGGCAGAGAAACCCCGGCGGCTCCGCCGACGAAGGTCAAATCGTTTAAGGAATTGGTGGGCGATTTATCCGATGTGGACCTTGAAAAGTTTCAGCAGACACAAATTTTTGAAAATCCCACGCAGGATATGGGTGTTCCAGGCCAGAACGGCTGAACAAAACAATGATAAATCATCTTTTTGGGGTTATCCGTTTTTCATCCCGCCAATCGCCGAGCGGCGAGCGTAAGTGTCTATGAACAAAGACCTCAAGTCGATGACATTTGCCGAGCTTGTTGAACTTCTCAATAGGTATGGACAAAAATCATACCTGGCGGAATACTTTTTCTCGTTTATTCACTCCAGGCGGGTCTCTCAAATCGGCGAGATTACTCCTCTTGCCCTGGCTTTCCGCCAAAAGCTGCAAGAAGACGGGTATTTTATCACAGATATAGTTCAGGCAGGCAGGTTGGCCGACCCCGACGGGACGGTGAAATTTGTTTTCCAGACCGAAGACGGCTGCCGGGTTGAGTCTGTTCGGCTGCAGGACGGCAGACGCAGCACGTTATGCATATCGAGCCAGGCAGGCTGCAAAATGGGCTGCCTGTTCTGCGCAACCGGACAGTTGCGGTTTGAACGCAGCCTTACCGCGGGCCAGATAGCCGACCAGGTGTATAAAATCGAAAAAGACTGCGGCAAGGCGAACAACATCGTCTATATGGGAATGGGCGAGCCGTTGGACAATTTCGACGAGGTGATAAAGTCCGTCGAGATACTTAACGACAATCGCGGGGCGGGCATCGGGATACGGCATATAACCGTAAGCACCTGCGGCCTGCCGGATGCGATTGAGCGATTGGCGGACGCTGCGATTACGCCAAGGCTGGCGGTCTCGCTGAACGCTGCCGACGACGATGTAAGAACAAGGCTTATGAAAATCGCGAAAAAGTATCCGCTCAAAAAGCTTATGGCCGCCCTGCGAAACTATCAGAAAAAAAACCGACGAAGGATTACATTCGAATACTGTATGATTGAGGGAATTAACGACAGCGACCAGCAGGCAAAAAAACTGCTCAATCTGCTTAAAGGACTTATGGCCAACGTCAACCTGATTGAATTCAATCCGTTTGAAGGATGCGGGTTTGTGCCCAGCAGTCCTCGGCGGATCGGCGGATTCGCGTCAATCCTGCAACAGGGCGGATTAGAGACGGTGATTCGATATAAACGGGGTCAAAAGATTCGCGCTGCCTGCGGGCAACTCGGCGCCGACTGGCTGGGAAAGAGTCGTGAGTCGGGAGTCGAGGGTCGAGAGTAATAAATGCAAGTTTGGGCGGAAAAATTTGCGAAAATTGGGTTCGTTTTTCATTTTTACATATTTTGAAGGCCTCGGTTTCCTTGTTTTTGGCGTGATTTTGCGGTTTTTGCCAATTTGAAATTGGCTTCGGTAAAAAGGCAAAAGGTAAAGGGCAAAAGGCAAAAGTGCGGAATCGCCTGCGGCGATGAGTTTTCTATTTTCAGCCGAGTTGTCAAAGAGCACTCCATATAAAGGGCGGTGATGCATAAATTTGTCGAAAAAGCGGTGTTTTTTGTGGGGCGAAAAGTTGTAAGTTGTTGTGGTGGAATGAGATAAAAAATTTTGGAATTTTGGGGGATAGCAAGATAGTGATATGACACTTAAGGAACACAAGGACGCAAGAAGGTGTAAAAGGGATTGACGATTGGCGATTGAAAAAGCAACGGGAACTGCTTATACTGATAAAATACTGCAGCGATTGAACAAAAAGACTTGTAAGGAAAAGATAGAGTTGTTTTTATAGCCACAGACGTGTGATAAAAGTCCAAGACATATGTATAAACAAGTTAACTGCAGTTGAGTAAATATAGGATTAAAAAGATGACGCTGACTCTTGGACAAATTAAAACTGGTTTTAATGGTTTTCAAAGCATCCTTGATTTGGATAAGCAAATTGTTCCCGAAGACTATGAAATAAATATATCAAATTGGATTGATGCCAATATGTGCGCTCCACTTGGAGCTATTCTTCACAGAAAAAAAACGAAGAACATGCCGGTCCGCATTTCTAATATTTCTCTATTTGTAAAAAGTATCTTGCAGAAGAATCATTTTCTTTCGCAGTTTGGAGTGTCTGAAAAACCCGATAGTTATGGAACCACCATTGAATACCGGCGATTTGAAACGGTTAACAAACTAAACGCATACGGACAGTTTCAAGCATATGTCACTAAATATTTCAGGTCGAGGAGTTTGGGGCTTCCAGAAATGACTCCTGCATTGCTTAAAAGATTTCGCGAGAGTTTATTTGAAGTTTTTTGGAATGCCATTGAACATTCATATACTCAAGACGGTATTTTTACTTGTGGCCAGTTTTTCCCAGGGCAGAAGCGTTTGACTTTTTCCATTTCAGATTTAGGAATTGGAATCGATGGAAATATCTATAGAAACTTACAACGAAGGTTGCCAGCAGAAGATGCTATTAGGTGGGCAATTAGTGGCAAGACTACCCGACGAGGTAGATCTGGCGGCCTTGGGCTTCAATTGATACAGGAATTCATTAAACTTAACCAAGGACGATTAATTATTGTGTCAAGCGCAGGGTATTGGGAATTATCGAAAGGAAAAGTCTCAACCAATACCTTTTCTATGCCGTTTCCAGGAACAGTAGTAACTATTGATATTGACACGTCAGATAAAACTTCATATTGTCTTAGCTCAGAGATTGACTCGTCAAATGTTTTCTAAAGAAAACGAAAGGAAAGTACAGTGAGTGCCATGGAAAAAATCAATATCGTTTCAATCATTGGGAACAGTATTTGCGTCGCCGCAGAAGATGGGCAAAAAGTGTACGACGCGATTTATACGGCTTTGCAGGAAGGCAAGAACATTGAAATATCTTTTAAAGGAATAGAGGACCTAACTACACTGTTTCTTAATGCTGCTATTGGACAATTATATGATAAATTCAAGGACGACGAGTTGAAAAATAGGATGTTCGTTGTCGACGCAAGTTCCCAGGATTTAGACACTCTCAAACATTCTGTAGAACGAGCAAAGGAATACTTCAAAGATCCTGAGCGATTTCATTCTGCCACTGACGAAATACTAGGGCATGATAATGAGTAATATCAAAGACATAGGGTCATATTCTTTTTCGAGGGACGATAAATTTTTCTTAGATGCAAATATCTGGTTATCCGTTTATGGACCAATGACTCATAACCGAAGACGGGCATCAATTTATTCAAGTGCCATACGCGACATTCATAGTACCGGATGTGCCGTATATATAGATGTCCTTATTATATCTGAATTCATTAATGTTTATGCACGATGGGAGCACAAGCAGTCGGCTTCAAGAAATAACAATTTCAAAGATTTTAGAAGAAGTTCAGCCTTTGTCAAAATTGCCGAAGATATTGCAGTTAATGCAAAACGCATTATTAAACAATGCCAACTTTGTGATTCCAATTTTGCAAACATAGATATTGAAGCACTGCTTACGGAATTTGGAAAAGGGGATTTAGATTTTAACGACAAGGTGTTTTCTACGCTCTGCAAAGATAGGGGGTTGATTCTGGTCACAGATGACGAAGATTTCAAGGGATCTGATTTAGCTGTACTTACTGCAAATGATCGTTTACTGAAAGCATAAAGAGCCCATACAATATACAGCTTATGCCACACTGTTTTCATTTCGCAAACAACATGTAGCAATTCGCCTTTGGCAAATCAGGCCATAAAATACCAAAAGACGCAACCGTTTAATATCGCGCTCCGTGGCAAAGTAAGCGTGACCTGATGCAGATGAAGCGTAATAAAGGGGAGGTGAATTGTTATCCGTGTTATTTTCTATTTGGTGGAAAATGGGATTGACAAGTGGACGATTGAAGGATACAGGACACAAGGACACAAACACAGAAGATGATGTCTTATCCGCTGCACAGCAATGCCCAGGACTGGAGTCGAACCAGCACGAGGTGTAATCCCCATCAGGCCCTCAACCTGACGCGTCTGCCAATTCCGCCACCTGGGCCAAAGTAAAGTAAAAAGGCAAAAGGAAAAAGGCAAAATTACGGAGCGATATTGTACCTGCATTGGCCGATTCTGCAAGTCTTTTCTTTGCCTCAAATTATTTCAGGATTTTTTGAGTTTTTCTTAAATTTTCCGTAACACTTTAGCCAAGTGCCAGATACTGCCCGTCATTCCCGCGAAGGCGGGAATCCAGCGTAAAATGGCATCCGCCGCAGGCCGTAAGTTCACTTGCCGCGCTGGCCGGGCCAGAGAAGTATCTGCAGGCGAGGGTAAAAGGCAAATTCCGGCGTCGCCGTAATGCCGCCTTTTAACGGGTACTCCTCTATATGATGAATGAGGAATTAATGTTTGACTTTTTTGGATTTCGTAAGAATTACGGGACGTTTGGATTTTTCTTTTTCTTTGAGTCTTTGGGCCAAACGGTCGATGTTATTACCATGCTCCTTGGCAATCCGGTCTTTGATTCCCCATAATTCCTGAATAATCGGGTCTTTCATGGCGATACTCCCATCAATTCCGGAGGGGTACATATCTCCGGGAAGGATATGCTTTGTGTTATACAAATATCTCGGATAACGGGTTTTGTCTCGGCATTATCAATATGACGGCAATTCCAGGTCAGCAGATAATCCAATTCGTGAATTGCAGCCAAGGCGATATGAATGGCATCATCAACAGCTTTGGGCGGCAATGCGCCCTGTTCCAGAAATAGTTTGGCCAGAGTAATGACCGGGTCCGTCGTTTTCAGCAGGGGAATTTTTTTCAGGGCGTCCAGTCGTCGTTGGGCCGCGACAGGATCGCCTTGCGACGCCTCTTCCAGAACCAGTTGAGAGGTGTAAAGCTTGAAACGATTGCGCTGTGTTTCCCACCAGTCAATGGTTGTCTTCTGCCATGCCGAAGTGAGCAGGCTGTCCGACGGCCTTGCGGTCAAATAAGAAACAATAGAAGTTTCAATATATACAGTCTTCATTGAATAAAAACCTATCCTGCATTTCAACTTGTACAATAATTCAAGCGATTATGCAACTGTCTTCTTAAAACAAGCTCTAAAAAGTAAGTTTTAGGGCTATTTACCTCTTTGGCCGGGCCAGAGAAGTATCTGCAGGCGGGGCGAGAGAGAAAAGCCGGATGCCAGGCACAGGTCGGCAAGGATGCGGGATTTTTCGACGCAGTCTTCGGGGGTAAGGGCCTGGGGCATCAGGAAGATTCTTTCCTTGGGGACGGGCGGGACGGTTTTTAGAAATTCGAGGATTTCATCGAGGTCATTAGGCGTTTCGACAACGAATTTCAGTTGGCAGTTGTGGCAGGCAAGCAGAGCGGTCAGGGCCTGGATGTTGAGGCGGTGTTTTTCGTGCAGGTCTTTGAAGGCCGGGTCGGAGGGCGTGGAGTTTGACAGTTTTGGGCTTATGCTCATCAGTTGTACCGGCAGATTCGGCAGGAAGCAAATGCCGGCGGTTTCGAGTGTAATGTGAGCAAAATGCGGCGAAACTGCGGCCAGCAATTCAGCCAGGCGGGGCTGTGCAAACGGTTCGCCTCCGGTGATGACAAGGCGGGGGCAGTTGTACTGTCGGACTTTTTCAAGGATTTTTTCCGGGGGAAGTTTTTCGCCAGATAGAGGCGAGCGCGCGTATTTTGTGTCACACCATCGGCAGCGAAGCGGGCAGCCCGCCAGACGAATGAAAACAGACGTCTGCCCGGCAAGAGAGCCTTCGCCCTGAATGGAATAGAATATCTCGCTTACATCCATATTACTACAGCACCACCTGAGATTGAAAACATGGTTTTTGAATAAAAATCCTAAGCACTAAATCCGAAATTCTAAACAAATCCAAAATTCAAAATAAAAATGACCAAAACAATGACTAATAATCAAAGGGAACCGGAGCCTTCTTTAATTCACGAACCGTCGGCAGCAGGATATGTTCTGTAATGTGATGCATGTCCGCAAAGCTTTTGGCGAATGTACGCAGGTCGTGCGATGTCGCCGCGTGCAGCATCGCATAGAGGTTGTAAGGCCAGTTTGGGCGGGTTTGTCTTTGATAGCAATGGCTGACTATAATGAATTGCGCAAGGTCATTTCCCGCTGGGGAAAGAGTGTCATTATCGGCATTCAGGCAGAGCATCGCGTTTGCGCTGTAACCTAACTTGCGATAGTCCAGTACCGCGGCGATTCGGCGAATAACCCCCCTGCCGCAAAGGGATTGCAGGTCTTCCAAAAACCGCTGGATAGAATCCTGCCCAATCTGCCGGGCGATATCGTCAAAAGGAGCGGAAACAAAGGGGATGTCCTGATTAAGATACGGCAATAATTGTTTTTCTCTGTCCGTAAGGTCGGCGGGGTTATCATAAACAGGGGCGATTTGAGAACATCGTGCGAAAAGACCGGCGGCGCCGGGGCCTGCGGGATTAAAACGAACATCGAGCTTAAAGGTCTTTACGGAGGCAAAGTCAAAAAACTCAAGAGCGAGGCGATTTTTGAGGGAAGTTAATATATCATTTATCGCCTCTGCCGACTGGGCCTGCAGGGTGAACCATATATTGAACGAATGGTCGCGAAGATAGTTATGCGACACGCCGGGCAGGTTATTAAGAGCGCCGGTCAGGTCGGCGATTTTTTCTTTCGGCACGGTCGATGCGACAAGCGTCGCGACTTTGCCGAGAGTGCGGTAATTAAGCTGGGGACGGAATCTGCGTATAAAGCCCTGCTTTTTGAGGTCTTCAAGTTTTGCCAAAAGCTCGTCCTGCGGCATATCCAAAACCTTTGCCGGCTTTTCAAAAGGCCGCCGACAGACGGGCAGAGGCTGCTGGATTAAATCCAGGATTTTTATTTGCGTTTGATTAAGCGTTTTTTTCATTTGTTTTCGCGGCGTCGCTGCGGGCCAGGATACATATCGGGTCCTGCCGGAGATAGCCGCCGTATTCGGCAAACGCCCTTGCCCGGCAGCCTCTGCATACGGCAAGATAGTCGCAATGTCCACAGGCGCCTTTGTAATTTTTTGTGTCGCGTAAATCGTTCAAAAAAGGCGATGTTTCCCATATTTTCCGGAAGTCGAAATTGTTTTCAAGAAGATTTCCGGCGGAAATATCGAGAAAGCCGCAGGTCTGTACATCGCCTGCGAAACTTATAAACGCAAAATCCGTGGCGGCAAGGCAGCCGGGGACACTTTCGGCGTTATCGAGTTTCCGCTGACGCGCAAGGCGGGCAAACTGCGGGCCGCAGGTAAGACGCAGTTGGATGGGCAGGTCTTTTCTTAGTTGAGCGATTTCTTCAAGTACCGTCTCATACTGTTTTGGCGAAAGAGACAAATCGGGGTTATCGGCGGCACGGCCGGTCGGCACAAGTATAAACGGGTTCCAGCAAACGGCACCGAGATTTACCGCAAGCAGCGAAATATGTCCGAGGTTCTGGTAATTTGTTTTTGTTATGGTCGTGTTTATCTGAAAGGGGATGTCGATATTTTTTGCCGCGTCGATTGCGGAAAGAGCCGTTTGGAAGGAATCTGCTGCACCGCGGAAGGCGTTGTGGGAATCGGCGTCTGGGCCGTCAATAGAGAATGAAAGGTACATCAGGCCCGCGGCTTTAAGTCTTCCGGCGGCGTTTTTGTCAAGCCCGCTGCCGCAGGTGGCCATTGAGACGCGATGGCCGAGATTGCGGGCGTAAAGAATGATATCTTCGAGGTCGGGACGGAGCATCGGTTCGCCGCCGGTAAGGATTATGACGGCTTTATTATAGTCGGCCAGGGCCTTGAGGATATTGCGGCAGTTGTCGGTTGAGAGGATATCTTCCCGCCGGCTCTGCGCGGAAGCACGGCAATGAAGGCAGTTAAGCGGACATCGGCGGGTCAGCTCAAAGGCGACTATCCTGGGTTTTGGTATTTTGCCGGTCATCGGGCAAGCAGTTCCGCAGCGGCAGGTGCGAAGTATGTGATGATGATATCGGCGCCTGCGCGTTTGATGGAGGTGAGCGTTTCAAGGATAGCCTGGTCCAGGTCAATAAGGTTGTTTTTTGCGGCCAGTTTTATCATCATATATTCGCCGGAGACGTTGTATGCGGCGATGGGCACATCGAACCGGCTGCGGGCCGCGGTTATGATGTCAAGGTAGGCAAGTGCGGGTTTTACCATAACGATGTCGGCCCCCTGCCCGATGTCGGCTTCCATCTGACGCAATGCCCCCCTGCCGCAGGCGGGGTCGAGTTGGTACGTTCTGCGGTCGCCAAAGGCAGGGCTGCTTTGTGCGGCGTCGCGGAACGGGCCGTAAAAAGCAGATGCGAACTTGGCCGAGTAGGACATAATGGCGGTTTCGACAAGGCATTCGGCGTCGAGGGCTTTGCGAATCGCGCCTACGCGTCCGTCCATCATATCGGAGGGCGCGACGACGTCGGCGCCGGCTTTGGCGTGGGCAAGGGCCATTTGTGCCAGAATCGGCAGCGTGGCATCGTTATCGACTTTGCCGTTTTTGACAATGCCGCAATGGCCGTGGTCGGTATAGGCACACAGGCAGACGTCGGTGATGATGAGTAATTCGGGCGTTTTGAATTTGATTTTGTCGATGGCTTGACAGACGACAGAATCCGGGGCGAATGCCCGCGAACCTGCCGGGTCTTTTTTTTCTTTTGTGCCGAACAATAAAATTGCAGGTATGCCGAGGGAATATATTCTCGCCGCCCCTTTTGCGGCAAGGTCGGGCGAATAGCGAAAACAGCCTTCCATCGCTTCAATAGGTTCTTTTATTTGTTTTCCCGGACAGACAAACATCGGACAGACCAAACAATCGACGGACAGCCTCGTTTCGGCCGCCAGCCGACGAATTGTCTTATTGACTCTCAATCGCCGAAATCGTGTTTGCGGAAAAGAC
>JBGSSG010000297.1:0-2878 GCA_041737185.1 Anaerohalosphaeraceae bacterium | reverse complement strand
TGAATAAATCGCATCGATGTCGATTCGCCCGACCTCCTGCTCGAAGCGATCCGCTTCTAAAATTCGTTCAGAGGCCGGAGAGTAGCCGCGTCCGCTGCCTACCGTCATTTCCATCTCAAACTTGATGTCTTCTGTCAGATTGGCAAGTACCAGGTCTTTGTTGATGATTTCAACGGCAGGGTCTGCCTGAATCATCGCGGCGGTTACCGGGCCGGTCTTTCCGGCTGCGACCCTGATGACCCTGCGCTGGTCGCCCTGCATCCTGAGAATCAACTGTTTGACATTGAGAACGATATCCGTCAGGTCTTCGAGTACGCCCTTTATGGTGGTAAATTCGTGGTCCACGCCTGTAACTTTTATGGACTCGACGGCGCTGCCTTCCAGGGAGGACAAAAGTATCCGGCGAAGGCTGTTTCCTATCGTCGTCCCAAAGCCGCGTTCAAACGGTTCGATGTAAAATCTGCCATAACGGTCATTCGAGATTTGTTCATCGCGGATCACCCGCGTCGGCAGTTCCAGACCTCTCCAGGTAATTCTCATATAGGGCCTCCAATGCAATGGCGAATGTTCTCAGCGTTTTTTGTCCAGGCCGATTCGGACTTATTACGCTATCTGTTATTCGCTGACGGTTTAGATATTATCTTGAGCAAAATTCAACTACAAGCTGTTCCTCAACGGCCAACTGGACATCGCTGCGAGTAGGCTTAGCAACAACCGTGGCCATCGGTTTTTCAGTGTCCAACTGCAGCCAGCCCTGAACGACAAAGTTGGGATTGCTGTCGAGTTGGGCTTTTACGATTTTTCGCGTATGGTCGGAATTTTTCAGGGTGATTTTGTCCCCGATTCTGACGGTTATATCGGGCACATCGACGCGTCTGCCGTTAAGATATATATGGCCGTGGGCGATAAGCTGCCTGGCGGCCTTTCTTGACGGGGCGAAGTTGAGTTTATAAACAACGTTATCCAGACGTCTTTCAAGCAATTCAAGGAGCTGCTTTCCTGTATCGGTGGTGCCCTTAAAAGCCTCCTTGAAGTAGCGGTGAAACTGCGCTTCGAACAGGCCGTAGTATCGTTTGACTTTTTGCTTTTCGCGCAGTCGAACGCCGTATTCACTGCCCCTGCCCCGGCGCCAGCCGTGCATTCCCGGAGTCATGTTTTTTTCACGGCGTTCGATGGCGCATTTTGCGGTTTCACAACGAGCGCCCTTGAGCATAAGTTTCATGCCTTCACGACGACACAGTTTACAGGATGAAGCGATATAACGTCCCATATTTTTCTTACTTCCCTTATTTTATCATTTACCTTATTTGACCGAGCAGCACGATTAGACACGACGTCTTTTCGGGGGTCTGCATCCGTTGTGAGGTATCGGCGTTACATCCTCGATAGATGCGATTCTCAGTCCTGCCTGCTGGATGGCGGAAATCGCCGACTCACGGCCGGAACCCGGACCCTTGACGCGTATTTCGACTTCCCGCAGTCCGTATCGCATAGCGGACTTTGCGGCTTTTTCAGCGGCTCTCTGTGCGGCAAAGGGGGTGCTTTTGCGCGAACCCTTGAAACCGACGCTGCCGCCGGAATCCTGACAAACGGCGTTCCCGTCGGCGTCGGTAATCGTAACGAGAGTGTTGTTGAAGGAAGCCTTGATATGTACGACGCCTCGGACGATGCTCTTTTTGACCTTCTTTTTCGTGCTTTTTGCCATTTCTTATATTTTTCCTGAATATCCCAGCATTGATTTTCGAGCCGGCATCAACGCATTTCTTTAACGCTCTTCTTTCCGGCAACGGTTTTGCGTTTTCCTTTTCGTGTTCGGGCATTAGTTTGGGTCTGTTGGCCGCGGACAGGAAGACCTTTTCGGTGCCGAATGCCGCGATAACAATTGATATGCACCAGACGCGAGATGTCCTGAGACACCTGCCTTCGGAGCTGCCCTTCGACAACGCAGTCTCGGTCGATAATCTGGCCGATGCGGCTGACCTCGTCTTCGGTAAGTTTGGCGGCGCGGACTGCGGGGTCAACCCCGACCTCTTTCAAGATACGCTTCGCGATGTACTTGCCGATACCGTGAATATAGGTCAGAGCAATCCAGCTCGGTTTGTCATTCGGAACATCAACACCAACAATACGCGGCATAAAAACTCCTGTTACTTAAAAATTTAAGATTGGCGATTCCGAGTCATCCCTGCCGCTGCTTGTGGCGAGGGTTGGCAGAGCAAATTACGCGAAGAACGCCTTTTCGCCGAATCAGCTTGCAGTTTTCACATATTCTTTTTACGGAACTTCTGACTTTCATTTTTTCACCTGTATGATTTCTTTTTCCAGGAATTAATTTCTCAGTACTATCCGACCGCGAGTCAGGTCGTAAGGACTCATCTCAATGGTAACCTTGTCGCCCGGGAGGATACGAATAAAATGCATCCTCATTTTTCCGGAAACGTGCGCCAGTATTTGATGGCCGTTTTCCAGTTCAACGCGGAATATCGCGTTGGGCAGAGCGTCAAGCACCTTTGCTTCAACTCGAATAGCATCCTGTTTACCCATTGTTCGGGTCATTCCGATTTTTCAGTTTCCTTTAGTCGGCCTCGGTTCTCAGTCAGAACTTCGCAGCCATTTTTTCCGACCGCCACAGTATGTTCAAAATGCGCCGATGGTTTGGCGTCCTTTGTTACGACTGTCCAGCCATCCGCCAGCGTCCGCACGGCTCTTCTGCCCATATTCACCATAGGCTCGACGGCCAGCATCATTCCTTCCCGCAGAACAATATCATTCCTGAGCAGCTCTTCGCTCACGAAGTTAGGCAGTTTCGGGTCCTCGTGCATTTCAGTGCCGATGCCATGCCCGACGTAATCGCGAACAACGGAAAATCCTGCGTCTC
>JBGSSG010000280.1:0-2151 GCA_041737185.1 Anaerohalosphaeraceae bacterium | reverse complement strand
ATGAACCCGGAAGTGGGGCATGTCTTGATGGGCTATGAAGACCTGCCCAGCGCCTTCTCCCTGGTAATGGAATACGGCCGCTTGATGCACACCCACTGGAACAGCCAGC
This sequence comes from Anaerohalosphaeraceae bacterium, assembly GCA_041737185.1. GTDB lineage: Bacteria > Planctomycetota > Phycisphaerae > Sedimentisphaerales > Anaerohalosphaeraceae > JBGSSG01. Next base: position 2,042 of record JBGSSG010000280.1, on the reverse strand, counting down.
CCCTGGGCAATTATGACCAGGACCTGAACGTCGGCGTAGTGGCGCCGGAGCAGGCGGAAGCCGGACTTTACGCCCTCAAGATGTATGGTTACAAGGGCTATTTCGGCATTGATATCAATCCCGAGCGCATGCCGGTGGAGCAGGCCTTAAAGAATAATTTTGACGCCCTGCGCACCATGAATGACCGCATCAATGCGCTGAACCATGAGGCGATCGTCGCCGCTCTGAACAAGCCGGATAAGAACCGGGGCTTGTTGGAAGCGATTCTCATCCGGGCCCGCGCCACCAACAGCAAGGGCCTGTCCCCCATGCCGAAAGTGGTGAAGTAGCAGCCTAAGCGCAAAAAGAAAAGCATGGAACGTGAGGGCGGAGTTCGTGAACTCCGCCCTTTTTATTGTAACCCTGCTTGTATTTTTCATACAAATATGGTATGAAAATATGAAATACAAATACGGAAAAAGACGATAATGAAAATATCACCTCGCGGTCAGATAACTATCCCCAAACCTCTGCGCAAACGTTACGGTTTGACGCCGGAAACGGAAATCGAATTCGTGCCGGAGGAAAAGGGAGTGCGAATTCAAAAACGCCCGGCGGGGCGACATCCGATTTGGGAGGCAAAAGGCCTGTTAGGCAAAGGCGAAGACAGCGACCGCTATATCGAACGGATTCGAGGGAGATGATTACCGCGGTTGATACCAACAGCTTGCTTGATGTGTTGACCGACGATCCCCGTCATGCTGACACTTCTGCCGGTCTAATCGAGCAGGCCGCCGAGGCCGGCGCATTGATAATCTGCGAGATAGTCTACGCCGAACTATCGCCTCGTTTCTCCAGCCAGGCACAATTGGACAGTGTGCTTGGCAAACTGGGGATCGAGATGGTTTCCACCGCTAAAGCTACCCTCTATCTCGCCGGCCAGCAATGGCGCAAATACCGCGCCTCCGGTGGGCCAAGAACGAGGATACTGGCAGATTTTCTTATCGGCGCGCATGGGACGGTGCAGGCCGACCGGCTGCTAACCCGAGACCGGGGATTTTATCGCCGGTATTTCCCGAAACTGAACTTGATGGAATAAATGACATAAAATAAGGCAGGAACGGCGCTCCTGCCTTACGGGTTTTTCCGTCTTTGCGGACTTTGCTTTATACCTTTGCGCCTTTGCGTTGAAAGTAGTTTGCCGTTTCCTATCCTTTTATTTTCAATGGGCCTTTGTATGACTCTCGACTCAAGACGCTAAGACCCGACCCTTGACTCGTCCCCTAAGTTCCCACTTCCCACGAAGCCAGATATTTTTTCTGCAAGATGATAGCCCCATCCCCGTATAAAGAATGCCGGAATGAAAATTAAAAAATATAATATAATTTAAAATAAAGGAAGAAAACAACAGCAGGAATTCCCGCTTTGAAGTAAAGCATTTGCAGGGTTCATATGATACGAGTAATTAATTCGCGAATATTCCTCATAGGGCTCGGCCTTATCTTGGGTTTGTGCATCGCTATCATACTGTTCAGGTTCAATGTAATTCCGTCTTCTCGACCAAAGTTAGGTAAGATCTCCCAAACCCGGTTGGATAAGAAGCAAAGCGAACCACTGAGTCGCCGAAACAAGGCAAAAGAGCAGGCAAAACACGAGAGGCTTAGCGAGGCGCGAAGGAATGCCATCAGCAGACTTGAGAGTCTAGGCTATCTTGCCGGGACCCAGCCGGCGCCAAAGTTGAGCGGGGTAACGATCAATAATACGTCGAAAACCAGCCCCGGTCTCAATCTCCTCATATCCGGTCAGGGCCCGGAAGCGCAGCTTATGGATATGTCGGGAAAAGTCTTGCATACCTGGCAATGTGACGTCTATCGGACCTGGCCCGGTATCAAACTCGATGCCGAAATCCTTAAGAACAAACATTATACTTTCTGGCGGCGAGCCCGATTATTGCCGAACGGCGATTTATTTGCGGTTTTTGAGAGGATTGGTCTGCTGAAGCTCGACAGGCAATCGCGCGTCATCTGGGCGGTAGCCAATCGCGCCCACCATGATCTGGATAT
>JBGSSG010000275.1:0-2921 GCA_041737185.1 Anaerohalosphaeraceae bacterium | reverse complement strand
AATCCTTGCCCAGCAGTGGGCCGCTGGTGGCCAGCACCTGGCCGGCCTGGTCGGTCTCGATGGCGGAGATGTCGCCGGTTTGTTTGTGGCGGTAGAGGGATTTCATGCTTTAGCTTTTCTTAAAAAACATTACGAAGTTTTGATGCCGTGCATTGGGTACACCAGTATTTATTCCCACACTGCGAATAGCCGCCTTCGCCCAGCACAATTATCTGGCCGCATTTGTGGCACAGCGTCGGCTTGTAGTCGGGTAAATTGTCAAGTTTTTCGAAGTTGTATTCATTGGTGCCGTAATGGACATACATCTCCGGTTCGGACTCAAACTCCTTCTTGCACTTCGGGCAGGTCTTCCAGTCCCCAGTGTGACCTTCGTTGTAGTGATAGCCGCAAAGGGTATAGCGGCGATGGTTTCTGGAGCAACTGTTGTGGGCGTAGGAGAACGCCCTGTATTTGTCCTCATCATCGCAAATCCACTGGCCGCAACACTCCGTCTTGGTTAGTTTTGTCGTTTTTCCGCACAGGCCACATCGCGGCGTATCTTTATGTTGTTTTGTTTTTTTGGGCGGCATCTTTTGTCATCCTTTTTTTGCGATCTTGCCAGTCTTTTTTTGTATCGTTTTTATCTTTTGAGCCGCTTCATCCAGCTTCATCTCATACAACTCCATCGCATCATCGTCATCAATATAAATGCCAAATGCTGCTTCAATCTCTTCTATGGGGTCGGAATATCGTATATCGTCCGGCGGGTCATTGGTGGACCACATCAAGCACATCTGCTGTGTGTCGCGGTGGTTCTCCTTATATCGCCGTCGATGCTTATTATAAATCGGATACAACGTGTTGTAAATGGATTCTGCTGTGTCCATTATCGATTCGGTCTCCTTTACGATCTTTAATTGTTATTTTTTTGTGGGTAACTGTCACTATTTGCCTGTGGAATAAATGGTATCAAAATGGTTGAATGTGATGCTATTAAAGGATTTATGATCCTATTCGTTCCCACTGGGCATCGCGGCCTTTTCCGAGACATCGGAGCTGCTTTTTGGCTTTCAGGTCGGCCAAGGCACGTTTCAGCGTCGGATAACTAACGCCGGGGCAGGCTCGCTGAAGATCGCCGAACCTAAACGGCGACGGCAAATGAAGCACGGCATTCTCCACCAGTTGCCGTTTGGCACCCTTGGCCGAGGCAATCGTACCGACGCGGGCCTCAAATTCCTTATACGCCGCCGCCAGCATCCCCAAAAAGTAATTCAGCCACGGCCGCAAGTCATGGTCGCCCTTATGCCAGCCCTGCGAACTTTTGTACAGCGCCTCATAATAGGTCTCTTTACTGTTCTCGACAATCCGCTCCAGACTGATATACCGCCCGACATGGTAGCCGGACTGATACAACAGCAGCAGTGTCAGCAGTCTTCCGATTCGCCCATTGCCATCCATAAATGGATGAATGCACTCAAAATCAAGCACAAACGCCGCAATCAGCAGCAGTGCATCGGACTTGTTCGCCTCCAGAGCATCATTAAACAGACGCACCAGACGGTCCACCGCCTTGGGTGTCTCCGCCGCCGACACGGGACGAAAGCGGATTACCTTACGGCCATCCGGCTGCACCTGCAAAATAGCGTTATCCTTGCGTTTCCACTGGCCGCCTTTTTCGTCCGGCACATAATGGTGCATCGCCTTGTGCCACTCCCGGATCAGCCGACCGGACAACGTCATCGCCGGGTATCGGTTGTGTACCTCATCCAGAACGTCGCGATACCCCGCCACTTCCTGTTCCGGCCGGTCTTTGGGAGCAGTTTTGGCCATCACCAGCCCCTCGATCCGCCGCGGCTCGACGATAATGCCCTCGATGCGGTTGGACGACTCGGCGCTTTGGATCATGGCCGCCTTGCGCAGCGTATCCAGCGTCTCCGGTGACTGCTCGGCATACAGCATCTGCCGCCCGCGGAACTCCCCCAACGCACGAACCGTTGACAGCAGCGTATGCGAAATCGGCATCTCCAGCAGATAATCGTATTCAAAAGACTTCATAGACACCTCGTTTTATATTTCTGAATTCTCAACAATAGCAATCCCATCCGCGGGCAGGCCGTAGAGGCGGGCGACGATGGCGTCGATTTCGGATTCCCATTTTTCGCAGTTTTGGCCGTGGGCGTCTAAGCACTTTTGAACCAGGGCGGCAAGTATAATGGTTTTAAATTTCACGGACAGATGTTCTCATTAATCAAATCTCGGTATCGGTTATACAATATTTTATGGGTTTCTGTTATGCTCCACGGGCCGGGGTTTGTCCCAGTTGTCTGTCGGCCGTTTTGTCCAATAGTCGGTTGCCATACAGGCGCATAAAATCTATCATTATCAAATGCTACCTGATAGAGAACGCTTGAAATACGATCCGCCTCATTGTCTCTTTTATCTTCACAGGCTCTTGCCGAATGCGCCGCAATTTTATTACGGAACCATTTGACTGTGGGTATTACACTGTCTAAGTAGTTTTTGGAATTTGTGGATTTTGGATCTACTTGTTGTCTCAAATAACCCACCAAAAGAACATAATTGCATGCCGATACTGCATACCATTGAAAGAGCGAATAAAGCAAGCTCTTGTCCAGCCATTCAAATCCCGGTGCGTTACCGAATGAAAAAGTCCGAACATCTTTTCCCTCAAAAGACTTCCTAACTTCCATCGGCATGCCCTGAAAAGCACTCCTATCTGCTACGCTTTCATTTGCTTTTTGCTCAATTTTGGTTGTCCAGCCGTTGATATAGCACATTCCGCGCCAGATATTACGGAGTGCTTGTAACTCATTAGAAAGCCTTTTTATCAGAGTTTCCGATAATTCTATATTGTCTTTAAGGTCGATGATCATAAGCTCAATGCCCTATTTCAGGTCGAATGCAATACTTCATTGCAAATA
>JBGSSG010000268.1:0-3712 GCA_041737185.1 Anaerohalosphaeraceae bacterium | reverse complement strand
GCCGAGGACTTCCTTCAGATCGTTCATCGTGATATCGCCCATATGAGCCACCCGGAACGTCTCGCCCTTGAGCTTGCCGTACCCGTTGCCTATCAGAGCGTTATGCTTTTCCTGTATCGCCTTTATAACCGCCGATACATCAATTTTGCGCGTATTCTTGACCGTGGTCAGCGTATTCGTGCAGTATCGCTCGTCGCAGAACAGCCCGAAATGCTCTTTCGCCCAGCCCCGGCAGTAATCGGCCATCGCCTTGTGCCTGGCCCAGACATTCTCCATCCCCTCGGCCAAGAGCCTGCCGCACTGGTAATGCAGCGCCATAATATGCGGCGTGGCCGGCGTCGTGGGCGTCTGGTCTTTTTCCGCCGACTTGGCAAACTCCTGAAAATCAAAATAGTATCCGCGTTCCGGCACGCTCTTGCTCTTTTCCATCGCTCGTTTGCTCACCGCGAAAACCGCAAGTCCCGGCGGAATCGCAAAGGCCTTCTGCACCGACGCAAACACCACGTCCCAGCCTAACTTGTCAAAATGTATCGGCATCCCCACCATTGCGCTTACGGCATCGACAAAGACCAGCACGTCGGGATACTTTTTGCGCAACATCTCGCTGATTTCATATACAGGATTGGCAAGCCCCGTGCTCGTCTCGCTATAGACCAGCGTTACGGCCGAGTATTTGCCCTCGGCAAGTTTTTTGTCGAGCAATTGCGGCGTAATGGCCTGGCCCCATTCGACCTTAAGCTCTTCGACCTTTCGGCCGCACGATTTGACCACCGACGCCCATTTGTCGCTGAACGCCCCGCACATCGTGGCCAATACCGTTTCGTCCTTGCCTACGCAGTTTCGGATGCACGCTTCCCAGATACCCGAAGCGCTTGACGTGCTCAAAAATACGTTCTGCTCCGTGAACAAAATCTGCTTTAGCATCCGCGCCGCCTCTCCGTGAAGTTGCGCGTACTCCTTGTTCCGATGTCCGAGCGTGGGACGCGCTAACTGTCCCAATACCTCCGGCAGAACATGCACCGGGCCCGGGATAAATAACTTCGGCGGATTTTTCCAGTCTGTCATCGACTCTGCTCCTTTCCTGCACTAACGGTTAACGAATGATTGTTATACGGATTCATCCGCGGCAGCGGCAATATGTTTACCGTTACCCCGGAAAACAACTTTGGATAAAAAAATGTGGACTTCTGCGGCATCTTCTGGCCTGCCTGGGCCGCCGCCTGCACCTGCTCTATACGCGTCGGATTGACAAAAAACACAGCCTGACAATCCCCGCTGTCAACCTTGCCGATTGATTTGTCTATCGCGTCTCCAATATCTTTGATATACTCAATATGGCTCTGCTCGGCAAGCTGCGTTTCCCCTATCCCCAGATGCTTTTCCAGTATCAGCGTATGCAGTACATTCACATCAAGCCCCCTGACGGCCTCGCTTAAACCCGCTCCATTGGATTGCATCGACTTTATATTCTTCAGCCGGGCCGTGTAAAACGCCCCGTCCGCCGCGTATATCCCGAAAATATTTCCGCCAGCCGATACGCAATGGCGCATTTTTTCAAACATCGCGTCCTTAGCCGATATCTTTGAGGCCGCGTCCGCAAAAGCCCACCTGCTTATTTCAAACTCGCAAAGCTCGTTCAAAAGTTTTTTCAGACAAAAACCCTCGACGCCCGCTATCAGCCTGTGGGTCGGCTGGATTACCAGCCCCTCATTTCGCATATTCACAAACGTCATCATAAGATACTGCGCCAAAGGCTCCCCCGTCTGACGCCAGTAATTCAGACCTGTCTCGTACCGGTGATGGCCGTCAGCTATTATCGTCTGTTTGCCTGAAAGCAGCCTCTGCATCGCTTTTATCGATTCGCCGTCTTCAATCGCATACAGCCGGTGCCGTACCCCCTCAAAATCCACCCAGTCAAGAAGCGACTCTCCCGCTGAGGCCTTTTCTATAAGAAGCTCCGCCTGTTTGTCCGGGTCGTCGTACAGCATAAATATCTGGCCAAACTGCGTCGCCGTCGCCCGTGTCAGCCTTAGCCGGTCCGCCTTCGGGCCTTCGAGCGTCTTCTCGTGAGGGCGCACGCCGGAGCCAAGCGTCTCCAGTCTGCCAAGCCCTATCACACCGCTGCGATGATACTGCGTACCGCCAATCTCAAAATCCTGAACGTACGCGTAGAGCGATTCGTTCTTGTCCTGCACAAGCGCGCCGTCGGACAGGGCCACATCAAGATACTCCGCCGCCCGCGTATAAACATTGCACCGCTCATCATCGCCGCTCTTTGCTCTGCCCCGTATCGCTCGAACTATATTGTACCTGCCGGCCGAGTACAGCCGCGACTGCAAGAAATCGTCTATCACATCATAAGGCGGCGCAATACAACTGCCCGGCTCGCCGACCGCCGACCGGTTAAACCTCCACGCACGAAACGGCTTTATGTCCATAGATATCTCTAAATCCCTAAACACCGCAAAAACAAGAACTTAACAAAAGTCCTGCCCGGCAAATAATAAAAGTATGTGAATTGGTTCACAAGCAAGAAGCTACTTTACCATAAAAAAAATGGTTTTCAACAAAAATATACCGCCTGTAACTGAACATAAAGTGTCGGGCAATTTGTCAAACGCGGCTAAAGCTATGTCGGACGTGATTTTGCAAGCTGTGTTCTTTTTCAGCTATTTACAAAATGGAGCCTATCGGGATCGAACCGACGACCTCTTGCATGCCATGCAAGCGCTCTCCCAGCTGAGCTAAGGCCCCAGCGGTCACAAGTTTAGCACAAAATACCGCTGATGGCAAGTGGGCAAAGGGGGAATTTTTCAGGACACCCTATAAAAAGCGTCCGGGGCCTGTTTACTGTTTGTTTGCCGCGTTCTTTGCCAGCCAGTCCCGTACCCACTTTCCCGCCTGGGCGGGTGTATGGATTTGCTCGCCAAGCTGGGCGATGTACATCTCCCGTGCCAGTCTTCCCACCATTGGCCCGGGTGCCGCCCCAATCGCTATAAGCTGATGGCCGTTAAGCAGCGGCTTTGGACGCAGGCGGCAACCTTCAATGGACAATGCGCGTTTTTTAAGACTTAAGAGCCTGCTCAATGACTTCCCGCGAACCTTTAACTCGGCACGGGCAAGTTCATAAAGATCCCAGAAATAAGGCTCCGCCAGCAGCATTTTTAATTCCGCAAGCGAAAACTCGGATTGTCCGAGCTTGCGGCGGTTTGTCATCAGAAAATCAAGGGACTTAATCTGCGCCCGGCTGGGTTTTAACCTCATCGTCCATTCCAAAGCCTTTTGTGCCGATACCCCTGTCCAAAAACCGGCAAGCGCAAGAGGCCAGTCGATATCCTTTCGCATCTTCCCCAGCACCTTGATTGCCGGCTCTAAATCAGAGTTTTCAAGGCCGGGGAAAATCGCATGTGCAAGGCCGCTTTGGGCCAGGAGCCTGCCCCCCCTGCCGCGAGCGGGATGGGTCAGTATCGCCTGCAGCTCGGCACAGATGCGTTCTGCGCTTATTTGACTGATTTTATCGCTGACAGAACAAATTGCCGACCACGTCGAGGGCTCTATCTTAAAATCGAGCTTTACCGCAAAACGCACCGCGCGCAGAAGCCTCAGATAATCCTCGGCAAACCGCTGTTTTGGTTGACCTATCGTCCTGATAAGTCTTTTTTTAAGGTCTTCTCTTGCGCCGACATAATCTATAATTTTTCGCTGGAGCGGG
>JBGSSG010000246.1:0-1840 GCA_041737185.1 Anaerohalosphaeraceae bacterium | reverse complement strand
GCGACGGCCTTGAGCCGCAGCTTCAGCAAAGAATAGCCCAACTGGAAAAATTAGCCACCGAAGACGATTTGACCGGACTGAAAAATCGGCGATATGTGCGGCAGTTCCTCGAACAAATGCTTGTTCACGCGGCCGGCGGGCATTTCCGCGTTACCCTGCTTTTATTCGATATCGACAATTTCAAGCACTATAACGACACCTACGGCCACGCGCTGGGAGACATTGTGCTTCAGCAGGCCGGCGTTTTAATGAAACGATGCTGCCGCGAGCATGATGTAGTGGCCCGTGTGGGAGGCGATGAATTCGCCGTAGTCTTCTGGGACCTGCCGAGTCCCGGGAAAAGACGCCGATTCACTCCGGGCCAGGAGCGCCGCGGCGTTACCGGCTCACATCCCCGCGAATCGTTGTTTATGGCCGAGCGGTTTCGCAGGGAAGTCAGCGTATCGAGTCTTCAGTACCTCGGGCCGCGAGGCAAAGGCTCGCTTACAATAAGCGGCGGACTGGCGTCATTCCCCCAGGACGGCCAAAACGCCCCTGAACTGTTTGAACAGGCCGATAAAGCTATGCTCGATGCCAAGCGCAGCGGCAAGAACCGCATTTACCTCGTAGGCCAGCCGGATGGAAAAGAAACTGATTATTGATAATTGGTTAGCAAACTTGAACGATTAGCGCAGCAAAGTTCAGGCGATGGCAGCCAATGGTATTATGCCCTGTACAAGCTGCCGGGCGGTGTATGGCCGCGATAAATCAAATGCGAGAATACATCCGTGATTGTGCTCTGAAGCGATAATCAGCAGATTATCGCCGGCCAGGTCCCAGCCCGTTTCCTGAGGCTGGTGGCCGAGAATGAACACATCCGCATCAAGCCGCTTAGCAAGCCCGGCAAGAGCCTCCTGCGAATGCCTCCGTCCCCAGGTAAGTTGATACACAGGGTTTGGCCGCTCAATGTCCTTCAGGTCATACGGCCGCTCGAAAATGGTCAGGTCAAATTCATCCACGTGATTGTCAGATGGCAGCGAATGCGATATCCAGATTCGGTTTGCGCATCGCACCGCCAGCGGCTGACTCATCAGATACTCCATCATCGCGTTCTCAACATCCTCGAACTTCCCGCGGTACTGACGGCGCATCGCCGTCTTCATCGCAAGGTTCATCTCTCTGCCGCTCTTAAGAACGCTCGTATTCGTTATAGCCGCCGTGTCGTGATTGCCAAGCAGGATATGAATCTGCTCCGGGAAACGCATTTTCCATTCAAGAGCGTCAAGCAGCAACTGATAAGACAGACACCCGCCGTAGTCGTCCTCCGGCCCGCCGTGTATTATCTCCTGCAAAATCACGAAAGTATCGGGGTATCGCTGCAGGTCGGCGTAATTGACAATGCGTTCGAAATTCCTTCGATGGCCGTGAAGGTCCCCTGCCACGATTACCCTGCCGCTGCTGGGCAGGTAAATAATATTGCCTTTGCGAAGACAGCTTGAGGTATTAAGCTCAGATGCCTTGCGGCACAATTGTATTGCTTGCTGGGGCATTTCCGGCCAACTTGGTCCCAAAAATTTCTCGTATCATTAAATCCAGACGAGCGATAATCTCCGACATATTCGCCGGTCGCTCGGCGGGTTTGTCCTCGACACACTGCATTACCATTTGGGACAAGCCTTCCGGAATCTTACGGTATATTTCGTGCGGGGCTTTTCTCTGCGCCGGTTCCACGGAAATACCAAACTCATTACGCTTTTGTATCAGCGTCGGCACATGCCTGCCCGTCAGGGCCCAGTACATCGTGGCTCCGAGGTTGAAAATATCCGTTCTGTGAGTCAGGTGTTCGCGTCTGACCTGTTCC
>JBGSSG010000239.1:0-2351 GCA_041737185.1 Anaerohalosphaeraceae bacterium | reverse complement strand
AATTGCTCTGCAAATGAGGGGAAAGGGCCAAATAATCGCCACAGACCGAGATGCCGCGCGTCTTGAAATGGTAGAGCAGAACCGCCGCAGGCTGGGCCTGGAGAACATAAAGATAGCGCCGCCCCAGGCCCCCAAAAAACTGCTGACTGCATTTGGTCCGTTCGACGCGGTACTTGCGGATGTGCCCTGCTCAAACACCGGCGTGCTGGCCCGACGGGTCGAGGCAAGATGGCGGCTGGCCGAAGAAAACGTAAACGCCCTGTCCTTAATACAAAAAAAACTCCTGCTTGAAGCCCTGGACTGCGTACACGCCAAAGGACGTGTCCTTTATTCAACCTGCAGTATCCTGCCGCAGGAAAATCAGCGGCTTGTCGCCGAGGTTCTAATGGAACGCGATGATGTGTATCTCGCTGTCGAGGAACTCACGCTGCCGGATGTTGAAAAATCCGACGCCTTCGACCACGATGGGGCCTACGCAGCACTGCTGATTAAAAAATAAATACCACGCATCCAGCCGGCAAAGCTGTTTTCAATACTGCTAAAAGTCCTCATTTACAAAAAGAACTATTTCACATTAAACGGCATCTCAATCCACAGGTTTTCCACAATGGGCATTTACGATGTGCATAATCTGTGCAAAAGAAATTTTTTTCGTCCGTAAATGACGCAGCAGGACAAACCTGCGTTGTGTGGAAAAGAATTTGTCCAAAAGGCCGTTGCAACCTGACCGAACCGCGCCTAATATCATCGCGAAAGGCAACGTTAAAATGATGCGGACAATTAGTAAATGAAGCTGTCAAAAAAAGGAGGAGTCCTTAACAATGCAGGCTGTAATCACGGATGAGACAAAGCAAATCTGCGAACATATCTCGCGGATAATAGGCGAATCAAAATATCGAATCTGGTTTGAACATTCGACTCGGCTTAAACTCACTGACGACGCCCTCGAGGTAACCGTAGCCAATCCCTTTATCAGCAACTGGATTGAAAGCCACTTCATCGACCAGATTCGTCAGGCTCTAAAGTCGGCCCTCGATTCCGACAAAACCGTTCGATTCGCAATCGACACCGACTTAGTCGAAATTTCGGAGAAGGCGGTTTCGGCGCAACCTGGCCCTGCCCGGAAAACAGACGCAAAAGAACGTCCCTCCGAACGTGGACCCGCCCTGCCGCCGCTCAAGCTTACGCTCGATACTTTCGTCGTCGGCCCGCGAAATCAACTCGCCTACAACGCGGCCCTTACGGTCATTCAGCAGGACAAAAGCCCCTTTAATCCCCTCTTCTACCACGGCGGATACGGCGTTGGAAAAACGCACCTGCTCCAGGGTATCTGCAACAACGTCGCGGCGCTGCGGCGCAACGCAAAATGGATATACGTCTCAGCGGAGGATTTCGCAAACCAGTATGTCCTGGCGCTTAAAACAAAAAAACTCGACTCTTTCCGCAACCGATTCCGAAACCTGGACCTGCTGGCTATCGACGACATCCACTTCCTGGCGAATAAAAACGCGATGCAGGAAGAATTCCTTCACACCTTCAACAGCATCGACCTGGCCGGCAAGCAGATTGTTCTGGCCTCCGACGCCCATCCGAAAATGATCGGACAGTTGTGCGAAAAACTCATCAGCCGGTTCGTCTCCGGAATGGTGGTCAAAATCGACCCGCCGGATTTTGAAACCCGATGCCTCATTTGCCGAAAACGCGCCGAGGCGATGGGACATTCCATAAACCAGGACGTAATCGAATACATCGCCGGACAGGTAAGCTCCAACGTGCGGGAACTGGAAGGCGCGCTTGTCAAAATCATCGCATTTGCCGCCGTCAGCGGCCATAAAATGACCCTGCCAATCGCCAAACAGGTACTGGCAGAACATATCGCACGAATCGACCCGGTAGTACACAGCTCCGATATCGTCGATGCGGTCGTGGAATTCTTCGGCGTAAGCCTGACCGATCTCAATTCCTCAAAAAAAGACAGAACCGTCAGCCTGGCAAGGTCATTCTGTATGTATCTGGCCCGGCGGCTGACTAAAATGTCTTTCCCGGAAATCGGGAAAACGCTCGGCAATAAAAATCACACCACCGTAATATTCGCCTGCCGAAGGATTGAACAGGCCATCGAGAACAATCAGCGCTTGCAGTGGCACAGCGGCTCAGGCTTCCGGCTCGCACAGGCCAAGGATGTCTTCGATGAACTTATGGGAAAAATCTCGTAAAAACGTCCCCTGCCGCCTGCAGGTAATCTATGCAGCAGGTTTCGCTGGGGACTGGTTTCGGATGAGGGTTTTTTGATGTAGCCTGCTTTGCGGGTGTCAGCCGGACAGGATTTGCCTGAAATGACCAGGCAAATC
>JBGSSG010000188.1:0-7671 GCA_041737185.1 Anaerohalosphaeraceae bacterium | reverse complement strand
CTATCGGAAGAACTCCAGGCTTACGGTTATAATGTTGATATTACCGACCGCTCAAAAACGGACATTACCGTCAGAAAAGCCTTTATCAAGGATGATTCTATCGGAAAGGTTCTGCGGCTAAACCATGCAGGCAAAAAAGGTCCGTTTCGTAAAATCCGTATCAAATTAGAGGTTGATACCAACCCGCCATCCGGCAGCCAGACGGAAATCAAATATCTCGATTTTCCGTTTGTATCATCCGCTACCGTACAGGATAAGCCCAGCTTGTTTGCAGGAAAAGTCCACGCTCTGCTTTGCAGAGAATACATCAAGGGCAGGGATTGGTATGATTTCCTGTGGTATACAAGTCAGGGAATCAATATCAACTATCGGTTTCTTGCATCGGCACTCAAACAGCAAGGCCCATGGAAAGGTCGGGATATTGATATCAACCTGGAATGGTGTATGGCCGAGCTTGAAAAAGCCATCAAATCGATTGACTGGAAAACGACAACAGAAGATGTGCGAAGATTCGTGCGGGTAACCGAGCAGCCTTCGCTTGATTTGTGGAGCAAAGAGTTGTTTCTTGCCCAGCTTGAAAAACTGAGGTGAAAATTGCTTTTAGGTCGCAATAGTTCAAATCTTATAAAGCCCTGATGAAATAAAAAAAGATGGACTATGAAAATGCGCCATTCAACTGGTGGACATTTCAGGCTATACGCCGACCTATAACATTCTCAAATTCACGATTATCCCCGAACCGACGACGTTGCTTTTGCTTGCTGTCGGCAGCTTGTCGGGCAAGGTCAGCGATTTGCCTGGCGTTGTAATTTATATCGCTGCTTACCGGAAACTGGCAGGTGGCAATTTTGAGAATACCTGAAGGCATAATCTCGCGGTCTTTCCTGTAGAATTATCCACGTCTGGAACCCTGCTGAATAAATCGGCAGGCGATACAATAAATCCTATAAGACTTTTAACAACAGAGCTTTATAAAAACAACAAAATTTTTAAAAAAAGTGTTGACTTTTGCTGTTATAGTGTTATAGTTTAATATATAGCTATAAGGGTTCTTTGAGGCAAAGAGATGTTTATACGAATAGAAGCCAGTTCAGCGGTTCCGATTTACCGGCAGATTATGGAGCAGATTCGCGACCAGGCAGCCTGCGGCCTGTTGCGCGCGGGCGAGCAGATACCCCCGGTGCGTGCGCTGGCTGAGGAGCTCGCAGTCAACCAGAATACAATTCTGAAGGTTTATAACGAGCTTTGCCGTGAGGGAATTTTGACGGTGGAGCGCGGCAGCGGGACGTTTGTGGCAAAGTTGGGCGATGTGCTCAAAGCAGAGCAGTGCAGACAAATCGTACGCGGACATTTGGCCACGGCGGCGGAAAAAGGGCGAAGTATGAATATCGGGCTGGACGCGATGCGGGAAATGCTCAAAGAAGAATACGAAAATAAGAGCGATGGAGAAAAACGATGAGTGAATCGGTAATACAGATTGAGGGGCTGGTCTTCGGCTACGGCAGAAAGGACGTGCTGTGCGGGGTGGACCTTGAAGTGCCGAAGGGGTCTATATTCGGCTTTCTCGGCAGAAACGGCGCGGGCAAGACCACGACCATAAAAACTTTACTGGGTTTGCTTAAACCGAAAAAGGGCAGGTCTTGTGTGCTGGGCTTAGATGCGCAGACCGAACCGCTTGCGGTACGCAAGCGCATTGGCTATATGGCAGAAGACCAGCGGATGTACGGCTGGATGACGGTCGAGCAGATAATAAAATGGACGGGCAGCTTTTACGCCGGCTGGGACAAGTCTTTCACGGATCATCTGCTGGATGTGCTAAAACTTGGCAGAAAAGAAAAGGTGAAAAATCTTTCCAAGGGCCAAAACAGCAAGCTGGCCCTGCTTTTGGCCCTGGGTCATCGGCCAGAGGTTGTGATACTCGACGACCCGACGTTGGGGCTTGACCCGATTGCGCGCAAGGAATTTCTGCGATATGTAATCGCCCTGCTGCAGAGCAACGGGGTTACAGTATTCTTTTCAAGTCATTTGCTGTACGAGATTGAGCCGGTGGCGGATTACATAGCCATTCTGGACGGCGGGGAAATCCTCCGGTCAGCCAAAACTTTCCAACTGCGGGACGATGTGCGAAAGTTCATCGTGGAAGACGGGACGAAAACGGACTGGGGGCGGATTGACGGGCTTTTGGACGTTGTTGTAAGCGGCCAGCGGACGGCGATTACAGTGGAAGAATACAGCCCGGAAAAGAAGGCAAAGGTTCAATCTATGACAAAATTTATCCGCGAGGTGCCTTTGAATCTCGATGAGATTTTCGAGGCTTATGTCGTGGGCAACCGGGGCAAGGAGAAAGTATGAAAACAATCCCTGCGATTTTCTGGAAGGAATGGCGGGAGCAAAGATGGAAGCTGTTTTACGGGACGGCGATGCTGCTGCTGTTCACCGGTTCAATGGTCGCAGCGCGTATCGGTTCGGACAGAGAGATTATTGTTGCGGTCTGGATACTGGGCGGGCTGGTACTTAGCCTGTACAGCGCAATGGGCGTTTTCGGGCCGGAGCGGGCGGATGCCACGGATTTGTTCTATATCAGCAGGCCTGTCGCAGCGTGGAAGGTTTTTTGGTGCAAGTGGTTCTTCGGCTGGCTGAACTTCGCTGCCCCGATGCTTCTGTGCGTTGCCGTTGTTGCGGTATTGTTTAAGCAGCCGACTGGGGACGATTTTTATGAACTTCACGGCACAATCCGCGGCACATTGGGGATGCTGCTGTTTGCGACGATTTTTTACAGTATGACATGCTGTCTTGCCCCGCGGCGGGCAGGCCCGGCAGGCGTGGGACTTGCCGGCCTTGTGGTGTTTGCCCTTATCATAATGAGCGCGATGCCGGTTGTGTTTATCCTTCCTAAAGTGTTTGCGGGCGAGTCGGACTTAAATTTCGTCCAGCAGATTCTGTGCGGGGCAAGCCCGTATATGCTGCTGGCTGCTTCTGTGAATGGAATGAAAATGGGTCTGTGGATACCGCTGCTTCTGGCAGAGCAGTGTTTGCTTTTGGCAGCGGTTTTGTGGATAGGGGTGCGAAAATGGCGGAAGGTCTGACGTCTATGCGTGCGATAATATGGAAAGAATGGCGGCAGCAGCGGGCAGTTTTCCTCTGGGGTACGCTGGCCTGTCTTGTCCTGCCGGTCTTTGAGATGCTTCTCCGCTGGCGGCGGGGATGGGGCATTCAGAGCGAGGCCGCAAGCGCGGTTGTGAGTTTCGCCGGGCCTGTTCTGGCGATGATACTTGCCGCCGCGACGGCCTGGCAGGATACTAACAAAGGACTGATGATGTTCTGGCAAAGCAGACCCATCCGGCCCGGAAGGCTGTTTGCCGCAAAACTGCTCGTCGGGGCGGCTGTGCTGTGCGTCAGCTTTCTTATCGTAATCAGCCTGGAAATGGTAACCACGGTGCTGCCGGGAAAGATGCCGGAGCGAGATCCGTTTGGCTTTGCCTGGAGGGTCTTTGCCAATACGCTGCCCGTTTCGGTTCTGTTGTTTTCGCTTACGGTGTTTTTTGTCGTATTGCTGCGCGATATGCTCAAAGCTGTTCTGCTTTCCGTATGGGCGGCCCATTTGCTGTATTTTGCGCCGCTGCTTGTAAGGGGCCTTGGCTGGCTGAACATAATCGAGCGGATGGGCGACGGCCGCGTGCCGTCGGTGATGCAATATATGTACTGGAAGCTGACGGCAGAGATTCGCGACAAGTCGTTTGCCGAAATTTTCAGTCAGCCGGAGTATCTGTCTTATCTGTTATTCGTGTTGTTCTGTTTTGCGGGCGCGGCGGTATTTTGTTGGCTGTGCGTGCGGACAATCCGCGGCGGCTGGCGCGTAAAGGCAGGCGAAAAAACGCTCGTCTGGCTGCTTGGCGGCACGGCGGCGGCAATTTTCGTATTCAGTATGTTTCACGTCGGCAGCAACCTTGAGCCGGTACAGATGCACGACGGAAAAGAACTGATAAATCCGGTATCGCGCTGGGGCTATATGCCTGCCGATGCGATACCGAAAAATATCTCATTCGATTGGTCTGCCTTTAACCAATCCGTAATCTGTACTGATGGCGACCTGATGTACCAACTGACAGTGGGCAGGGAATTTGAGCCAGGCAAGAAAAGAGATGAGAAGACTCCTGCAAAACAGCATTTTGTTCTGCAAATATACCGGTTTCCGTATGCAGCGGATAACAAAGCCGATTCAAAATACGCGCCGAATTTTGTGGTCGGGGCAATTGCTCTTTTTAAGACTGAGTCGACGACGGAATATGACCAGCACCTTTTCGGCTGTTTTGTGCGAAACAACCGGCTGTACGCCGTCTATCGGCCGAAAATAAAAGAAGAAACAGACAATCGCGTAGATACTGAAAAACGTCCGATTATGATTTCGACTGTGGATATATCCAGCCCCGCCGGGCCGAGGCTTTTGGGTACCATAGAAATAGAAAGCACACTTAATTTCTGCACCGCGTTTGCGGTATATGGCGATACCTGTTATATCAGCGACGGCGGACAATTGCTGATTGTCTCGGTCGCCGAAGCGGATTCGCCGAGAATTGTTGCAAAAGTTCGTTATACCGGCAGAATGGAAGGCGTCAGGCCTGACGGCAAAACGCCGGTTCAAAAAAGCGATTATGTCAATCCGCCCAGCTATCGGTTTGCGATTGCAGGCGATAAACTTTTGTGCAGCGATTATAACAGGGTCGGAATACTTGACATTTCAG
Organism: Anaerohalosphaeraceae bacterium; assembly: GCA_041737185.1. Classification (GTDB taxonomy): domain Bacteria; phylum Planctomycetota; class Phycisphaerae; order Sedimentisphaerales; family Anaerohalosphaeraceae; genus JBGSSG01. The sequence continues at coordinate 2,929 of JBGSSG010000188.1, read as the reverse complement.
AACCCAACGAACCTGTCTTGGTTTTTGAGCAAGAGCTTGTGCCGCAGACCGACCAGGCTAAGCTCATCCAGGCGGCAGCCTACAGAGATAATATGCTTTATCTTTCAAACAGGGAAGGGATTCTGGTCTATCAAATGGAAGAAGGGCCGGATGGAACGCTGCGGGCAAGCCTTGCCGGTCAGCGGCGGGCAACGCCGCTGGAGCGGTTTGCCGACAGATACCCGAAAGAGCTTTTGTTCTATAACAGGTATCTGGTAGAAAATGCAGGCTCATTCGGCCTGCTGGTATATGACATATCAGACCCCGCTTTGCCTAAGCGGGCCTATCACGCCGGCCAGTGGGTCAACGACATCGGCCAATGGAACGGCCTGCTGTATTCAGTCCGGAACCATCAGTACTCGTTCTATACGATTCCCTGAAAGCGGAAAACTTTTACCGCAGGCCGAGAGTCTCGTCCAGGCCGAAGATAATGTTCATATTCTGCACTGCCTGGCCGGAGGCGCCTTTTATCAGGTTGTCGATGACGGAAAATACCACGGCCTTGCCCTTTACGAAAGTCGGGAAGATGTGGCAATAGTTGGTTTTGGCCACGTCTTTTACCGCCGGTGGCTTTTGCAAAATCTGCACAAACGGCTCGCCCTTGTAGAAATCGCGATAGATTTTCTGCATCGAATCCGCTGTAAGCCCTGTCTTCGGGTCGGCATATACGCTCGACAGTATTCCGCGGTCGAACGGGCCGACATTCGGCTGGAAAAGTATTTCGGTTTTTTCGCCGGCCAACTCGGAAGCGACCTGTTCTATCTCCGGGCCGTGCCGGTGAGTGCCTACGCCGTAAGGGTAGATATTTTCATTCATATATGGGAAGTGGAAATTGGGCGATGGTTTTTTCCCGCCGCCCGAGACGCCCGTAACCGAATTAACAACGATGCCTGATAGTTTAATCAGGCCGTTTTTGACAAGCGGCGCAAGGGCAAGGATTGCCCCTGTCGGATAGCAGCCGGGGTTGGCGACAAGTTTGGCGCCTTTGATTTTCTCGCGGAACAGTTCCGGCAGGCCATAGACGGCCTTTGCCAGATTTTCCCTGTCGGTGTGCGGCTGGTAGAATTTCTCATACACCTCAAGGTCTTTGATGCGGTAGTCCGCGGAAAAATCCACAACTTTGACGCCCGTGGCCAGCAGTTTCGGCACGAAGCTCATCGATACCTTGTGCGGCAGGCAGCAAAGGGCGACATCGGCCAGTTTTGCCAGTTTATTAAGGTCGAGCGGCTCAATCATCATATCGCACCTGCCCCGAAGCTGGCCGTAAATGTCTGCAACGTGTCCGCATTCCTCCGGCAGGGCGGTCAGGTACGTAAGCTTTGCCTGCGGATGGCCGAGCAGGATTTCGATGGATTCGACGCCGGTATAGCCGCCTGCGCCGATTATGGCGACACGTATCATATCTGTTCCTTTCCGATGTTCACCATTCGGATAAAAAAAAGGCCGCTGCATAAACTCGCATTGGCCTTTTGAACAACAGTGTAAATTCCGAATCAGCGTTTTGAGAACTGGAAGCTTTTGCGAGCGCCGGATTTGCCGGGCTTTTTGCGTTCTACTTCTCTGCTGTCTCTTGTAAGGTATCCGCCCTCGCGGAGGTTCTTCAAAAAGTCCGGGTTGTAGTTTTTCAGTGCGCGGGCAAGTCCGAGCATAACTGCGCCCGCCTGGCCTGTGGTGCCGCCGCCGGAAACATTGACAAAGACATCAAAGCCGGTTTGCGAGTTGACCGCTTTAAGAGGAGAAACAGCGGCGGTTCTGTCCGTAGTGAGCCTGAAGTAATCGTCAACTTTTCTCTCGTTAATCAAGATATTGCCTTCGCCCGGTTTAATTCGGACGCGGGCGACGGAGCTTTTTCTTCGCCCGGTACCCCACCAGAATCCGTTTTTGGGCGCCGCGGCCGATACGGATGCACCGGCGGGCAGAGTTTGTTCCGAGAGGCCTGAAATAATGGCAGGGTCAATCAACGGGGCATTGAGTTGTTTTTCAGTCATAGGTATTTTATTCCATTTATAAGAGCTTACAGTTCGAGCTTTTTAGGCTGCTGAGCGGCGTGGGGATGTCCATCGCCGCCATAGACCTTCAGTTTTTTGAGCATCGCGTAGCCGAGTGTATTTTTGGGCAGCATTCTTCGCACGGCCAGTGTGATAATTCTTTCGGGGAACTGATTGAGCATTTTCTCAAAAGGAATTATTTTCTGTCCGCCCGGATAACGCGAATACCGCTGATAGGTCTTGGACTTGGGCTTGTTGCCTGTCAGGTGTATTTTACCTGCGTTGACGACGATGACATTATCGCCGGTGTCAACGTTCCTTGTGTAGGTGGGTTTTGTCTTTCCCATCAGGATCATCGCGATTTTTGAAGCGAGCCTGCCGAGGATGGCCCCGTCAGCGTCCACAAGATACCAGTCATGCTTTACGTCTTCTTTTTTTGCCGCAAACGATTTCATAATGCTGCATTGCTCCAAAGGGTACACTATTGAAAACAGGCTATTATACGGGGATTGAACGTCGTGTCAATCGCTTTTTTTGGACAAAAATGGACAAAAAATGGAACAGGTGCACGTCATAATTGCAGGTGGATTTTTTAACAAGGCGTTTTTTACCCCAAAAACCCAAATTATTTTCCGACTTTTATTTTCTACAATTACTAACCCGCGTAATTTTCTCTATATGATTGGCTTTGCCAAAGAAGATATATGAATGAAGAATATGCTCTGAGGGGGTACGATGTTGTCTTTACACAATTTTTACTTTTCCTTTCAAAATAGGCGGATAGAATGGGTACGGATTCTTTCCTTTTACTTTGAGCAGGAGTTTGCAGGTGCAGGCGCATCTTGTGATTTTACAGTCGCGATACCTTTCGGCGGTGCTTAGCCGGCAAAAAACGATAGAGT
>JBGSSG010000174.1:0-10538 GCA_041737185.1 Anaerohalosphaeraceae bacterium | reverse complement strand
CGAAGATGCATCGCATCCGACAACGCCTCGAATTGCTTCCGCGATTGTACCTCTTAAAATCAGGTCGTCGTAGGAGCTGCCGTTATAATTTCTGCGGTCTGTCGCCGTATCGCCTCTGTAAACGTTTTCAGCGCCCCAGCCGCCGCCGCCGACGGTAACAGCCGCCTCGACAACCATTGTGTTCGGCAGTTCACGCGAGTAAACCGGCGAGCCTGCCTGCCGGTCTTTGTTGCCGATTGGTTCGTAACTATCGCCGCTTTGCATCGAGGATGGCGCCGCGAGCAGCCCGTTGTTTGTCATTCCCGGATCGACTACTTTAGTTACGCCCTGTGAAATAAGCCCGATGATGTTCGTATTGTCGGTGGCGGGCAATCCGCCGGCGTCGCGCGTCCCGGACACTTGTAATTGATTTCCAATCCAGATATTGCCGGTGGCCACTACGCTGATTCTTCCCTTAACGCTGTTAAGCTCGCTGAACGAAGAAGCGTTTTCGCCTTTGCTTCCGATTACCACGTTGCCGTTCACAAATATCTGCGCCCCCGGCTCTCCATCGACTCCGCCATAACTTTGCGTAACATAGATTTCATCCGACGGGTTATCAATCCGGCGAACGTACCGTTTGGCCGCATTGCCCGGGATATAATGGTATCCGTAAACCGGGTACTTGGTGTATGTCGTGCCGTCGCCGGCGGGGTCAATCTTATAATCCCAACTGTTGGAGCTTGAGCCGGAACGTTCGTATCCGACAACCGTACAGTCTTCGGTAATCCTCACGTAGCCCTGTCCGTCGTTTCCGACATAGAATTCAAGCTGTACCGCTGGTATTCCGCCGCTGATTCCGCTGTTGGCTGTTGGCGTAAACCGGTAGGCCGAGGCCGTACTGTCCCGGAAGCGCGTTACCTTGGCCGCGACAGAATTTCTATCGGCGATTCGGCTGGCAGGCTGACTGAACGACAACCCTCCCGTGAAACAGTGTTGCACGGATATGTATTTGTCTGTGCCCGAAGAACTGTAGCGGGGTTCGCCCATTGACACGTTCTGAAGGAAGGACGGGGAGCCTGAAATATAGATATCGCGATCGTCCGGGTTGTCCTTTAAGTCATTAATATGAACAGGCATATCGATAATTTCGCCGGTTATGAAATTAACCGGGTTGGTCGCCATCGACGCTGAAGGCACGCGGCACATCCCCATTTCCCAGCCGCTTATGGCCTGAACGAGGTAGGCTTCGATTGTATTGTGATAAATTCCATAGTAGCCGTTTGCCCTTACCTTGAAAATCGGCCTGGCTCCGAGAAACGTGGAAAAACTCACTTGATAATCCGCCGAACTGCTCCCTAAATTTATACTTCCGGATGCGCCGCTTTCATTGAGCGATCCGAGCATATCTATCTGTCGGCTCATCCAGAAAACAGCCTTTTCATAAGCGGCATCAGCAGCCGCGCCGGCCGCGGCTTCACCCTTGATTCGAATCGTGTTCATCAGCATCCCCTCGGCCACTTTAAGAATGGCAAAACCGGCAATGGCCAGAATGACTATCATAACCAATACCGTTGCCAGGGCGAAACCGCGATTCTTCTTTATTTGTTTCATAGCGCAATGCACCGCCTGTTTTAGATGAAAGACCTCATCGGCCTAATTGGTGTTTACAGAAGAACTCTCCGACCATCCGCCCGGAATCAGCACATATTTCCCTTTGAGCCAGACATTCCCCGGCAGAATCCCTCTCATCAGACGCTTGTCAAAATAATACATTTTACTATAACCGTTCTTATTGGTGGACGAGATATTGCAGCCGACCACGCCGCGGGTTACTTCCGTGATAGAACCTCTTACAATCAGATTATCAGAAGAACTGCCGTTATAATTTTTGCGGTCCGTACTTGCATCGCTCCTGTACACGTTTTCAGCGCCCCAGCCGCCGCCGCCGACCGTAACTGCCGCCTCTACAACCATTGTGCCCGGCAATTCACGCCCATATATCGGACTCTTTTTTACTCTGTCCTTGTTGCCTATCGGCTCATAATAATCGCCGCTCTTGCTGGTCGGCGGAGTGGAAAGCAGCCCGTTGTTTGTCATTCCGGGATCGACTACTTTAGTTACGCCCTGTGAAATAAGTCCCACAACATTCGGATTTTCATCGACCGGCATCCCATCCCCGCTCCTGGCGCCGGAAACCTTTAATTCATTGGCAACCCAGATATTGCCGGTGGCCACTACGCTGATTCTTCCCTTAACGCTGTTAAGCTCGCTGAACGAAGATGCGTTTTCGCCTTTGCTGCCGATTACCACGTTGCCGTTCACAAATATCTGCGCCCCAGGCTCTCCATCGACTCCGCCGTAACTTTGCGTAACATAGATTGAATCCGACGGGTTATCAATCCGGCGAACGTATCGTTTGGCCGCATTGCCCGGGATATAATGGTATCCGTAAACCGGATACTTGGTGTATGTCGTGCCGTTGCCTGCGGGGTCAATCTTATAATCCCAACTGTTGGAGCTTACGCCGGAACGCTGGTATCCGACAACCGTACAGTCTTCGGTAATTCTCACGTAGCCCTGTCCGTCGTTTCCGACGTAGAATTCAAGCTGTACCGCTGGTATTCCGCCGCTGATTCCGCTGTTGGCTTTTGGCGTGAACCGATAAGCCGAGGCCGTACTGTCCCGGAAGCGCGTTACCTTGGTCGCAACAGAAGTCCTGTCAGCAATCCGGCTGGCGGGCTGATTAAAAGACACGCCTTCCTGAAAGAGGGAGTTCACAGAGGCGTATTTGTCTGTTCCGCCCGGCGTGTACCGGGATTCGCTTACCGATACATGTTCAAGAAAACTCGGAGAACCGCTGATATAGATATCGCGCGCGTCCGGATTATCCTTCAGGTTATTGATATGAAGCGACACATCAATGATTTCACCTGTCATAAAACTGACCTTGCTTGTAGAACTCGGCCCTGAAGGCACACGGCACATCCCCATTTCCCAGCCGCTTATGGCCTGGACCATATAGGCGTCAATGGTTTTTTGATAAATGCCGCTGTAACCATTGGCTTCGACTTTGAAAACTGGTCTTGAGCCGAGGAATGATGCGAAGCTGATATTGTAATCGGCTCTGCTTTGTGCAAAGGCAAGCGAACCTGAGATGCCGCTGGTGTCCATCGCGTCCAGCATATCAACCTGCTGGCTCATCCAGAATACCGCCTTTTCATAGGCGGCCTCAGCGGCAGAGCCGGCGCCGGCTTCATTCTTGATGCGAACCGCGCCGATAAGCGAACCCTCGGCCACCTTCAGAACCGCAAGACCGGCAATGGTCATAATGACAATCATAATCAGTGCCAGGGCCAGGGCGGAACCGCGATATTTTGTTTTTGCTTTCATTATTATATTCATATTCTTAGTTTCTTACCGCGGCCAGGTGGAGCGCAGCAGCACAGCCATTTCGACTTCAACGCTTACGCCCTGGGCATCCGTTAATTTCATGGAGGCGTTCACGCATCCGCTGCCGCTGCCGCCGGATACGGTATGACTGAAAATATCGGCACTTTCCGATGTATCCACTTTCTCTGCCAGGGTTTGAGTCGAAAGAATGTTAGCGGTTTGCCGGACGCCGTTCTTAACCGCCCCAACACCGCCCACCACCCGTCCGAAATCGACCTTCATTTTATCCCCGTCAAGATAATAGAGGGCGTAATGCGTTCCGGTATTGCTGAATTCGAGCGTCGTTCCATCCGCCGATTGAGGGTCAAAATTTTCCTGCCAGTATCGCAGTTCGAGAGCCTGTCCTTTGGCCACCTGGCTGCCCCCTCCCGGAACAGCCTCAATATACTGCCCGGTTTGTACCCGATAAACCTTGTAATTGGTCTGATTGGCCTGGCGCCCGTAGCTCTGTACGGATGTCATAAAAGCCAGCGAATCCTGCTTAATTTTGCTGTTCGCCCTGGCATAAATCTGATTCCAGCTTCGGGCCGAAGCCGACAGAAGAATCCCCACTGCTAACGCCGGTATTGCCGCCAGCGCTATTACAATCAAAATTTCAATCAGTGAAAAACCCTTATTTGTCAATTTTTCCCGGCGCATGATTTTAGCCCTCCGCCTGGTCGCGACGAACATAAGTCGTCATTATAAATTCCGGATCCCCCGTCCGTATTGTTCCTTCGCGGAAATCAGAACGCCAGCGGATACTAACCTGGATTCTTCGCAGCGTTACTCCCGCTACGGCGTCATACTCCAAATCCTGCCATTGCAGTCGTGCCGTCATCGGGAAGCCATTGATAGTGGCCAGGTATTGATCGGTGCTCGGTATTTTCGTGAATCCTGTTTCTAATTGCGTCGGTTCGAAAAATTCATCTCCTCCCCTGTTTTTCCAGTTTTCAATAAGAAGACGTGCCGTTCGCGTTACGGTAACCTCCGCCTCGGCCCGTTTGGCCTGCTTTACCGCGTGATATTGATAGTATAACGCCGCTACCGAAGCCACCGATAACAGCAGCAGTGCCACCATCAGCTCAATCAGCGTCATACCGCCTGAATGTCTTACACGATTCGACATAATTTAGTCCTGAACCGGCTCGATTCTTAAAAGTTCAAAGGAAAGGCCGGACAAAGAAAAGAGGAGGCCATTTTGGCAACGGCCCCCTCCGATATCTTTGTCAAACACAATCTACCCCTTACTGCCAGCGTCCATCTACGTACATGGTTTTGGAGCCGGTTGGGGCGTTGGCCTGGCTGCCGGTTACTGTAATCTGGGCGTTGCCGTTGGCGTCAACGCTGTCGATTACGTAGTTGCCGGGCACAAAGTAAGTGCCTGTAAGGTCCCCTGCGGTAAAGCCAAGTGCGGTCTGTGTAGCCGCAACGCTAAGCGCACCGGTTATACCGGCGCCATGCTCGGCAAAGTACACGCGAACGGAGGACTTGATGGTGCCCGCTGTGGCATTGGCCTCGGCCCACTTGGCCGAATCAATACGCCCGCGCATCAGCGGAATTGAAGCTGCGGCAAGGATACCGACTATCAGTATCACTACCATCAGTTCAATCAATGTGAAACCTTTTCTCGTTGTCATAACATATTCTCCCAAAAAAAGTTTATTTACAGCCACCTGAATTTACGCTACAGGTCGGTTCACTGGACATAACTTAAATCGTTCGGTTTTTGGCGGCACTTAACCAGATTTTTAATATACCTGTTCGGTCGTTTTTAGCCGATTAGACAGATAGCGAAAATATCGGCAGATACATCGCCAGAATCACTACCAGTACAATTGCGCCGACGGTAATGATAAGTATCGGTTCGAGCATTACCAGCATTGCGGAAACTAAGGAATCCACTCTTTTTTCGTAATACTGACTGGTCTTGTCGAGAACGCTCGATAATGAGCCGCTTTGCTCTCCAATCTGAGCCATCTTTATTGCTACATTCGGAAAAAATCCGCTTGCCTCCATACTTTTGGAGATACTCATTCCCTCAATAAGACGTTCCCTTGTTGACAGTACGCCATTCCGGAGGACTTCGTTTCCGGTCATTCCTGAAAGAATGTTAAACGAATCCAGGACGGACACGCCTGACCCAATCAGCGTAGCAAGGGTTTTGCAGAATATTGCCACAAAAGCCATCAGTTTTATTTTTCCAAAGAAGGGGGCTTCAATAGCCAGTTTTGAAAACCACTGGCGACCCTTCGGCGTCCGTGAAAAAATTACCAGGCCCGTTACCACCACAGCAATTGCCAGCAGAATAAACGGGATGTTATACATAATCCCGTTATATACGGCCATAAAGGCCTTTGTGAACGCAGGCAGCTCTCCCTTGAACTGGTCGAACAAGACTGTAAATCGCGGAATAATCAGCGTCATCAGCGCAATAACGATAATGACAATGAAGCAGACCACAAAGACCGGATAGGCCAGGGCGCCTCGGACCTTGCGGGCCAGCTTGTCGCGGTTTTCAAAGTACTCCGACAGCCTCTCAAGACAGGTGGTCAGCGTACCGCCTGTCTCGCCGGCCAGCAGCATTGCGCTGGCCAGATTATTAAAAACCTTTGGATAGTCTTTCACGACATCAGCTATCGATTCGCCCTGCTGCATCCTTGCGGAAATGGTTTTCAGGACGTGTTCAAAGTAGCGGTTTGGCATTTCTTCTGCGATTGTCTCGATTGCCGTTGTGATGGGAAGTCCTCCGGCCACCATAGTACTCAACTGCCAGCAGAAGGTCGCCAAATCCGCCGATTTGACCCTTTTGTAGCGAACGCCCGGACCCGACTGACTTTCAGCGATAAACTGTTCGGTTACGGAAACGGGCGTCAGGTTCTCCTCGCGAAGAAAAGACAGCACCTCGTCCGAAGTACCGGCCTTGTGCAGTCCCTGGTGGCAACTGCCGTTATTGTCCCACGCTACATACTCAAAAGTTTTCATTATATGCGCACCACAGAAAAAAAATTTCTGCCTGTATTTCGGCACAATAATGTCTTCGCTTAGCCTTGATTCAACCGGCAGTATCAGCCGGCAATCGCTATGCCGCAATGCGTCCGATAAGACAGCCCGTCAAAAAACGAAAATGCCGTCTTTTTGCTCCTGTCCGCATTCCTGACGGCTTGCCGCAGACTTTCCCCAAATCCGAAAAACAGGCAAACAACGGCTGAATTCCCTGTCTGTCGTCCGATAAGATGAGCAGAACCCCTCGCCGACATATTTGTCATTGCAAAATAAATGACAATCTGATATTATAATGTACGGAGCGAACACAATTTCCGTACTCAGAAGCATCAGCAATAGACGCTTCGTACAGGCAGTACGGGGGAGAGATGATGATGACTATAGACGGACCAAATTACAGCTTATCGCAGGAACACAAAACGAGAGTTCGGTGCATCGGGTCTATTCCTGTCGTCCCCAGGCTGGCTGTGGAATGGCTGCGTATTCCCGCGCTGTTATTCTTTGCGATTGGGACGCTGGGGCTGAGCAAGGCGCTGTCGCTTAGGGCAGCCGGACTGTTGAAATCGGTTAATCTGCCGGATGCCTGGATTTGCATAACGCTGCTGTGCGCATCGGCGTTTTTGTACGTGACGATAATTATCGCCCTGCTCCGAGAACGTGTCGGCACGCAGAACCACCGCCAGGAAAATCCCGAAAAAGTGAGAATCAAATACCGATGGCGCAGCGTTTAGCCCGCATAATTACGAATCGGGGGAAAGTGCGGCAGTCTGCAAAGCGGGCCGGTGCTGCTATGTAATGTCTTCGGCGAATGTCGCACGCAGAACCTCTTCCGGCGTTGTCAGACCCTGCAGTACCTTTTTTATTCCGCTTGACAGCAAATCTCCATAACCTTTTTGTCGAGCCAGCAGACGGATTGCGCCCTCTTTTGCCCCTTCGGCTATAGCCTGACGCATCTCACTGTCAACGACCAGAAATTCAAATATAGGCACCCTTCCGCGATAGCCGCTGTTATTACAGTTCGAACAGCCCGTACCCTGATGGAACTGGGCGGTCTTCAGGTCTTCTGCCGTGATTTTCAGCTTTCCAATCAACTCCTCGCTAAGAGTCGTCGGCTTACGGCACTTGTCACAGACTCTTCTGACGAGTCGCTGGGCCAGAATCAAATTAAGCGAAGAAGCCAGCAGATAAGTTTCCAGGCCCATATACATCAACCGGCTGATTGCGCTCGGCGCGTCATTAGTATGAAACGTGCTCAATACCAGATGCCCTGTCATCGACGCTTTTATGGCGATTTCCATAGTTTCCTTGTCCCGGATTTCCCCGATAAGAATGATGTCCGGGTCCTGTCGCAAAATCGCTCGCAGACATAACGCAAAATCGAGATTTATTTCCGGCTTGACCTGCGTCTGGTTGATGCCGGACAGTCGATATTCCACCGGGTCTTCGACCGTTGTAATGTTTTTACGAGGGTCGCGCAGTTCGTTGAGAGCCGAGTACAAGGTCGTGCTTTTTCCGCTGCCGGTCGGGCCTGTTACGATATTAATCCCGTGCGGCTGCCGGAGAATCTGCCTGAACTTGTTCAGTAAATCAGGTTCAAGTCCCAGAGAATCCAGACTGTGATTGATGGACGACTTGTCCAGGATTCGCAGCACCACCTTTTCTCCGTAAATCGTAGGCAGTACGGAAACACGCACATCGATATCCGGCCGGTCCTTGCTCATCCGTATGCGGAATCTCCCGTCCTGCGGAAGACGACGTTCGGCAATGTCCATTTCAGACAGAATCTTCAGCCTGGCGCTAACCGCGGCCTGCATTTTTCTCGCCGGCGGAACCATATCAGACAGAATCCCATCCACCCGCATTCGGATTGACATCGATTTTTCCTGCGGCTCTATATGAATATCGCTTGCCCTGCTCTTTATCGCATGGCTGAGCATCAGGTCCACAAATCGAATCACCGGGGCGTCTTGGGCGTCAACTGCGCCGATATCTTCGCCTTCAATATCATTTTCAATCCGGCCAAGTTTGCCATCGTCGGTCTGTACCTGCAGCTCGACTATATCTTTCATCTGCTGCTGATCCATATCGCCGCCGTGGTAGATATAATCAATCGCCTGTTTGATACGACGAACCGGCGCAATCAACACTCTGACTTTGTGTTTGAGTTTGACTGTAACTGTATCGATAGCAACGACATTAAGCGGGTCGGCCATCGCCACTATCACATGCTCGCCGTCCTGTCCAATCGCCACCAGAGACAGACGTTTGGCGATGTTTTCAGGAATTCGCCTCGCTGTTTCCGTGTCGATGGTCGTAAAGTCTTCCAGCAAGGTACTTTCAATCGAAAGATACCGGCCAAGCGATTCCGCCGCCTGTACGTCGGTCAGAGCTCCGGCCTTGACAAGAATATCACCCAGACGTCCGGGCTGTTTTTTTTGCTCGGCCAGCGCTTCGTAGAGCTGCTTATCGTCTATCAGGCCCTGCTCAATCAGCCAGGTCCCGAAAGGAATATGTATCTGCTGGGAAATTTTCGCAAATGAACTTGTCTGGATTCCGCTCACAGTCGAAGGTCCTATCGTATAATTATCCAGTTGCTTTTATTCACTTAACTCAATCTCAAAAGAATACGCGTCATCGCTTCCTTTAGCCGTCGGCGATTTTTCGCCCTGGCCATTGTTAAGCTCAAGGTCAGGTATAAACCGCTTGAGCGTCTGATACAGTTTCTCCCTGTCCACCGGCTTGACAAGATAGCCGTTGAAATCATTTTTAATATGCTGGTGGTCCTGCTCGCTCATCACGCCCGCCGAAAGTGCCACAACAGGAGTCTTGAGCTTGCTTTGACGGAGGGTTCGCGTGGCCTGATATCCGTCCATAATCGGCAGTTTCAAATCCATCAGGATAATATCAAACGCTTCATCAAGAGCCTTGACGACCGCCTGCTGTCCGTTTTCAGCCGTTGCAACCTCAAGCCCCATCGTTTCCAGCAGCAGGCTTATTACCATCCGGTTCGATTCCTGGTCTTCAACCAGCAGCACACGTCCGGAATGCCTGGCGGACGCAGGCGATGCGGGAGAATCGGCTTTTGCCGAACGGGGATGGCTGACCTTGTTTTCATCATGTTTTTCCTGGTTCAAATCGAACTCTGTCAGGTTAAGGGATTGCTCGGCAGCCGGGTCCAGACCTGCGGGCATTATCAGCGAAAATGTTGAGCCGACGCCCGCCCGGCTGACCACCTGCATCCATCCGCCAAGCGCTTCAACCAGCCGCTTGGTAACAGGCATACTGCCCGTTACCGCCAATCCCATATCCAGACTGCTCAGGATGCCGCGATTGGCGTCTTCAGTTTCCACCACCTCGTCAAAAATCGTCTTAAGCCGCTCTTCCGCTATACCGACTCCCGTGTCCTCTATGTCGAAACAAATACAGGGTTTGCCTCTGTTCTCCAGACGCAGGTGCACGCGAATATAACCGCTGTTGGTGAACTTGACCGCGTTGCACGCTATATAAATCAGACATTTGTATAACCGTTCCTCGTCGGTTATCATTCGCGAAGGCACGTTGGGTTCGGCAAGTATGTGAAAAGCAAGCCCCTTCTGCGCCGCCGCCGGCGATATTGCATGGTAAAAATTTCTTAGCAATTCCGCCAGGTCGCAACTGTTATAAGAAACAGCCAATTGACCCGATTCCAGCTTGGCAAGATCCAGTACGTCATTTACCAGTACCGACAAACCACGCCCAGCCTGAAAAATCTCATTTACATATTCCATCTGCGACACCGTTAGACTCTCGGACAAAAGCAGGTCGCTGAAACCGATAATCGCATTGGAAAAGGTGCGAATCTGGTAGGCCATATTATCGACCAGCCGGCTGTTGGCTTTCAGAGATACAGGCTTTTCATTCTGCCGACCGGGCGAGCCCTGAACCTGCCCGTCGCTATTGGTTTGTTCTTGCCGATTTTCCATAAAGCTTTCCTTCTTTTTGGCTTTTATTTGACCCCAGTTCTCTAAACCCAGTTCTTGACACACCGACTCAGCGGGGCCAAACGGCTGAGGTGCGTCTGGAGTTTTCTGACTGGCTTTGTCGGCTGAATAAGAACGCGAAATTAGCAAAATTTCCCGGTT
>JBGSSG010000118.1:0-2650 GCA_041737185.1 Anaerohalosphaeraceae bacterium | reverse complement strand
TCCTGTGGTATTCCCACTCCCGTATCGGTAACGCTGACCGTAATCGTCCCATCGGCGTCATTTATCTGTGAATTTATGGTAACTTTTCCGCCGGTCGGGGTATATTTAACGGCGTTGCTCAAGAGGTTTATTACAACCTGGTTCATCATATCTTTGTCGATATAAACCTGGTCATAGAGAATGGCCGGCTCCGGTTCGAGCAGTATATTCTTTTCCTTTGCGAATCCCCCAATCATCTCCGCCGCGTCGCGGATTATCAGGGCAAGGCTGTGATTGGCCTTGTTGACTTTTATCAATCCGGACTCAATTCTGGATATGTTCAAAATGTCCTCAATCAGCCTGTTGAGCCGCTGGGCCTGCGTCTGGATAATCCCGCAAAACTGTGCGATAGTCTCGGCGTCCTGCGCCTCGCCATCGACGAGCATTTCTGCATAAGCGTTTATCGACGCCAGCGGAGTTTTTAATTCGTGCGAGACATGGCTTACAAAATCGTTTTTCATCTGCGCGATTTCTTTTTCCCGCGTTATGTCGTGCAGTACCACCACTACCGCCGCAACCTGTCCCTGCTCATCGGCGACACAGGAAAAGACGCAGTCAAAGGCCAGGGGTTTGCCCTGTCGATTGAGCGTAAGTTCGTGTCTTACGTGCCGTACCCTTCCCTGCCTGGTTTTTTGTATCATAGAGAGCAGGTCTTTATTATTTATCGCTTCATCAGCCGGTTTGCCCGACTCTTTGAACTCAAATTCAAGTTTTTCCTGCGCGGCCTGGTTTGCCAGAATCAGCCGGTCCTGATTGTCGGTTACAAGCACAGCGTCGCGGATGCTGTATAGGATAGCCTCAGTGCTGTTTTTCTTTCGCATCTGAAGACCGAGCTGCAGGTGAAGGTCGCTGTTTTCCTCCCTGATCTGTTCCAGCAGCCTGTCGTTCGACTCAAAGGCCTTTTCTGCGGCCAAGGCTGCCTGCTGAAAAAGGGCGCCGCCCTGAAAGCCCGCGATTCGTTTTTCGAGGACTTGCGAACTAAAACTGTCGATGTCAGTTTTCAATCTCCATACCATCCAGAAACCCGCCGCCAGCGCCGCGGCAAGGAGCATCCCCAGACCCGTCAATACCGGCCCCGGGACGCCCATAATCCCCCCTGCTATGCAGATACCTGCCGCAGCGGCTATGACGCCGAAAAAAACTGCCAAATAAATTATGCTGCTGCGATTCAATTTCATCCCTGCTAATTCTTACATCTTTTTTTCGCCGGCCATCAGGCGTACAAGCTCGCTGTCCGGATTTATTTTTTCGGCTCTGGCAAAGGCGTCCTTTGCCTGTGCGGTCTTGCCGAGTTTTTGGAGGGATTGTCCGTTCATCAGCCAGGCAAAGCCGCAAAGGTCGGGGTCGGCGGTGAGCGAATCAAACGTTCCGGCGGCATCGGAGTATTCCCCGCCCAGATACTGCGCACAACCGAGCACCGCGAAGGCCTCATTCCAGCCCGAACGGATTGTCAGGGCCTTCTGTGCGCTGTACTTTGCGCGGCGTGCGTCGCCGGCGCCGAGAGCGGACTTGGCCATTCCGAGCCAGATATCAGAATTATCCCTTTGCTCAACACTGAGCCTGTCATAAAAGTTCAGCGCCTGACTATATCTTCCGGCGTTCAGACTGCAGTCGGCAATGTTGCGCAGGCATTCCTGTTTTTGTGTGCCCTGTGTGCGGGGCAGCAGTTTTTCATATATATCCGCAGCCTGCGCCCATTGGCCCTGCGAGAGATAAAGCTCTGCGAGGCTGAACATCACGCTCGTATCAGCGGGGTCAACAATCATCGCCCTGCAGTAATAATCCCGGGCCTTGTCTGTCTGACCGGCCTTTCGGGCAAGCTGTGCGGCGGCGCAAAGCAGTTGGGCGTCGCCTCCTGTTTTGCTCAGTTGCTCATCCAGCAGGGCCAGGCCCTGGTCTGTCTGTTCCAGCAGCGCAAGCGTGCGTGCCGTCGCAAGGACATACTCTATCCGCTGCGGACTTATCTGCATTGCCTTGCGGTAATGTTCAAGGGCTTTTGCGTTGTCCCCCGTGTCCTGTGCTATAATTGCCAGGCCGAACCATCCATCTGCCGCCGTGTCGTCAATTTCTACCGCTTTTTGGAAAAATTCCCTTGCGGATTCGGTCTGCCGGGCCGCAAGGCGCACCCGCCCCGCCATTATATTTACCTGGGGATTATCCGGCTCTGCCTTAAGACACTCCGCCACTGTCTGTTCCGCCTTGTCGAGTTGGCCCTGTTCAAGCTGATTCTGCGCAACGACCAGCTTTGCCGGCATTGAAGTGTGATTCCATAAATCCCGGGCGCTGGGCTTGTTTGGCTCCTGACAGCCGCAAACAAAAACAGCCGTCAGCGCAAACGCTGTCCAATTCAATCGCATCCTGTCCATAACAATACTCCTGTCTGTCCTTAAAGATGGGCGCCGCAGGTCAATTCCGCGGCGCCCGTAATGATTAACTTACCGCCGCAGCCACTTGCCGGATTGTTCCTTCTCGATGTTGCCAAGCATAATGCGTTCAAGCTGCTGAAACTTCTCGGGCTGCTTTTCTTGCAGAATCCGCTCTTTCAGCCGTAGCGGATCGAGGTAGTTGCGGTCTATTTGATAGTCAAGCGGCTGCTGTCCGTCGAGTTCAG
>JBGSSG010000095.1:0-2160 GCA_041737185.1 Anaerohalosphaeraceae bacterium | reverse complement strand
CTATCAATTATTTCCGGTTCGTCAAGGGCTTTTTGAAAATCGGCGTTGATTGCCTGGCAGCCCGAAGCCGCTGTTGTTTTGGCAGCGGATATTTAGAAGCTCTTAAAACCGGCTCAGGCAGTAACGACCTTTGTGTGAGTTTTTTTAATGGCCTTATTGAGGCTTTTCAGGACGCCCTTCTGGACGACGGCTTCCCAGCCCATATGTTTGGCCAGGTCGTAGCCGCTCTTGAGCAGGCTGTAGGCGTCCTGGTCGTTTTTGGGCAGTCTTGCGCAGATTTCCAAAGCTATCTTGAGGCTGATTTTTTTCTCGATGGCATTTCTGTATTCGCGGTCGATTTTGAGCATTTCCTCCAGATCGAGTCCCGCGTCGCCATTAAGTTCGGTATAGTCGGCGATGATGACATTTGCAACGTCTTTTTGCCCAGTGACGGAACGCACGAAACCCGCGCACCCGCAGACATTGCTTATCACGCACAGACCCCCGAAGCAAAGTGGTTCGAGTTGAGCTATGCCGAAAGGTTCGTATATGCTTTGTCCAAACTCCACGTCGGAGCCTTTGCGTATGTCCATAAACTCCATATCGTAGGGCATACGGTGGCCGCAGGACTGTCTTGTAAAACCGAACTGGTTGATGAAAACGACCTTGATGTTTCTGCTTTTTGCATTGAATTCCTGGACGCCGGCGTAATAGGCGGCCTCGCCTCCGGACAGGTCTGGCATACCCTCGCGGTGGGCTGCGGGCCAGTTGTAATCGGCCTCCATCTGATAGATATCGCGGTCGCGTCTTTTATGAGTTTCGGTGCTCAGCACCAGCAGAACGGCGGTTTTGCCCTGTGTCTGGAATTCCTTGTCGAGGTGTTCGAGCACTCGCAGGTCGCGCCAGAGTCCCTTGCTGATGACCAGCCTGGTTACGTGCGTGAAGATAAAGTCCGGCTTCCAGTCCAGCAGGTTGTTGCAGTACTGCCGGAGTTTTTCGCGGGACTGCTGTTTTTCCGCCAGTGTGATTTCGTAAGCCGGGATGCCGTTATATGTAAGGTCTATGTCGGCCATCTCAAATTCCGGCGCCAGAAATTTCAGTTCATCGACCACACAGTCCCCCACCGCCAGTATGTTGTCGCAGAATCTGGCGGATTCAACGAGGGCGTATTTGAAAAGGTGCGTCTGGTCTCCGAAAATATCGTTGACATAGTTGTCCTGCTTATGAGCCTTTCGCAGGACGTTGTAGAACATAGTATCGTGTCCCGGATGGCCCTCGACGATGGCTCGCACGGGTGCGACTTCGTGTGCGTAGAAAACGGTTTTGAAGTCGTAGGTGTCGAGTTTGGCCGCCAGGGCCGTGGGCATTCCCATAAACTCGTGAGAAACAATAACGGTGCTGCCGTCGCGCTCCGCGGCGCCGATGGCTTTCAACGCGGCAATGGCAGGCGCCGCCAGACGGACGTACTGTTCAAATTCCCAGGAATTCTCATACATATTGCTCTTAATCCCGAATTCGCGGAACAGGGCCGATTTGAACTCATTGAGCGGCGACTGGTCAATACGGGTTATGTCGATAAGAATGATTTCGGGGCTGCTCTTGACTTGTGTTACCGGGTCAAAAAACGTCCGCCTTCCGTACACAATTCCGACGTTGAACGTGTTTTCTATTTTTCTGAAGTTGGAGACGTAGCTGCTTTTGACAAAGCCGTCGATGGAAGAATAGAGAACCTCTCCATCGGGTCCGAGCCTTGTGTTAATATCGCCCTCGGTTGAAAACAAAGGGCTTACCAGTATGGTTCTTCCGGTGGCGTCAAGGTAGGCTCTGCTTGTGAACAAGCCCTCCAGCACCGCCCCGATACCGCCTATTTTCCCCGTCGCCTCGTGCGTAACATGCACCACAGTTGGTTTTTGCGTCATTGAAATATCCTCGTCTGTACCGACAAAAACTGATACAATTTACCCGGCCTGCCCAGACCGGAGCCCATCACATAAAATATACCGAACAAAACGCGGGAGGCCAACTTCTTCAGCGTAAAAGGCGAGTTATTTTCTCGTACTATTTTTTTCTATAGTCGCCGAAGGGCTTTTATCGGCCCTGCATAAATGTTCGATTTATTTTCGGCGATACTAACATTTCCTGGATTATATGGGAAGAAATTTTTTTGAGATTATTTCAGGC
>JBGSSG010000090.1:0-7931 GCA_041737185.1 Anaerohalosphaeraceae bacterium | reverse complement strand
CAGGGGTTCGATTCCCCTTGGGGGTATTTTTTGCCTTTCGGCAAAAAATAGAGCAGGTGAGCAGTGGAACAGGAGAGAAAAAAACTTCTCTGCGAACCTGCGGTCAACTGTTCAACTGTTCGACTGTTCAAAAAGGGATTTCAAAATGCCTTTTATGTTTGAAAATCTCGATGTCTATCAGAAATCCGTGGATTTGGCTGAGACAATCATAACTCTTACCGGTGAATTCCCTAAAGGATATTACTTTCTGACAGACCAGCTTAATAGAGCGTCCCTATCGATAGCGACCAATATCGCAGAGGGTAATGGCAGATTTACAAAAGGGGACAGACGAAATTTTTTTATCATAGCTCGCGGCAGTGGGCAGGAATGTATCCCTCTGTTGGAAATTGCCAAGCGAAAACAATTGATTTCCGACGTTAAACTTTCAGACCTGTTTAATCAGCTTGAAGTTATTTCCAAGATGATATCCGGTCTGATTAACGGCTTAGAAAAAAGAAAATAGAGCAGGTGAGTAGTAGAGCAGTGGAACAGGTGAAAAACCCCTTCTCTGCGAACTCGCGGTCTTCTGCTCTCCTTTCTACTGTTCATAAATGAATAATATTAATATATCTAAAGACAAAAGTACAGATGAACACCTTATGCGAATGGCCGTTGACCAGGCAGGGATAGCCGAGGCCAACGGGGATGTTCCTATCGGCTGTGTGATTGTCCACGAGGGACAGATAATCGGCAAGGCGTATAATCAGCGCGAGCAGCTTAATGACCCTACTGCGCACGCGGAGATAATCGCTCTTACGCAAGCGGCGGCATATCTTGGAAGCTGGAGACTGACCGGCTGTACGATGTACGTAACACTCGAACCCTGTCCGATGTGTGCCGGGGCGCTGGTGCTGGCACGAATCGAGCGGCTTGTTTTTGGCATAGAAGACCCCAAAACCGGCGCTTGCGGCAGCCTGTACAATATCGTTGACGATGACCGCC
This sequence comes from Anaerohalosphaeraceae bacterium, assembly GCA_041737185.1. Lineage (GTDB taxonomy): Bacteria > Planctomycetota > Phycisphaerae > Sedimentisphaerales > Anaerohalosphaeraceae > JBGSSG01. The sequence goes on along the minus strand of JBGSSG010000090.1, from coordinate 6,947 downwards.
TTAATCACCGGATAGAATCCATCAGCGGCGTTTTGGCAGACCAGTGTCGTCAGCAGCTCCAGGCTTTTTTTCAAAGACGAAGGAATGAAAACAGGAGCGAGCAATAACCGCCCAAACGGGAATAAAACAGGCGGCGGTCGGATTTGAACCGACGAATAACGGTTTTGCAAACCGTCCCCTTAGGCCGCTTGGGTACGCCGCCGAATTTATCCGCCTAAGGCGAAAACGCCAAAATCAAGCCCCATACTGATACCGATTCTGCCCGGATTTTGCAAGAAAAAACCGCAGGGAAGGACAAAAAAAAGAACTTCTATGAATATTTTTGCTCTTTGCCCGCCGAACAGATATAATCCGGACGGCGAAAATCCCAGACAACCAAAACGGTGAATTGCAGAAAAAATCAGGAAGCGATATTATGGTCCAGCGAGTTCGGTTGTATGCGACGCGTGTTTTTGTGGCGGTATTGCTTATCCTTCTTTTCATAGGAGGCAGCCGGTGGGAAGATACCTTTCCTATGGTAAGCAGTATTCTTTTTTTGGCCGGTTGTGTTTTGGTCGGCATCGCCTCGTTAGGCCGGCTGTGGTGTTCTTTATACATCGCCGGTTATAAAGAAAAGCAGTTGATTACCGCCGGACCGTATTCGATATGCCGCAACCCGCTGTATTTTTTCAGTATGATAGGGGGCGTCGGCGTAGGACTTGCTTCGGAGACGCTTGCTATCCCTGCCGTCATTGCCGCGGCTTTCGCGTTATATTACCCCGCGATTGTCCATTACGAAGAGGGAAATCTGCGTCGTCTGCATGGCGAACTTTACGACGCCTACGTCCGCCGAACCCCGCAATTCTGGCCGAAATGGTCGCTGCTGACCGAGCCTGACCAGTGCGTCGTAAATCCAAAAATTTTCAGAAAGCACATTTTCAGCGCATTATGGTTCATCTGGGCAATCGGAATCCTTGAACTGATAGAGGAACTTCACGGACTCCACTTTGTTAATGAGTATTTTTCTTTTTATTGATTGGCTGGGAAACATTGTTTTGAAAAGATAACCGTTCAGGATTATTCATTCGGCTTTTTCAGGAAGAACACAACATGAGCAGAAAGAAGATTACAGTGGTTGGCGCCGGCAATGTCGGCGCGGCGACGGCGTTTATGTCGGCCCAGCGAAACCTCGGCGATATCGTCCTGGTCGATATCGTCAAAGGACTGGCCGAAGGCAAGGCCCTCGATATGGCTCAAACCGGCGGCGTATATCCGTTCAGCGGACAGGTCGTCGGAACCAGCGACTGGGGAAAAACCTGCGGCAGCGATATTGTCATAATAACCAGCGGGGTGCCGAGAAAGCCCGGGATGAGCAGGGACGATTTGCTTGCGACAAACGCCAAAATCGTCAAAAGCGTCGTCGGGCAGACGGTAAAATACAGCCCGGACTCGATTATAATCGTGGTATGCAATCCGCTCGACGTTATGGTCTATGCGGCCAGCAAAATAAGCGGGTTTGCAAAGAACCGTGTGATGGGAATGGCCGGCGTGCTGGACTTTGCGCGTTTTGCGTATTTTATATCGCAGCAGCTTGGCGTAAGCGTTGCGGACATTTCAGGCGTGCTGATGGGCGGCCATGGCGACGATATGGTGCCTCTGCCTCGCTGCACGTCCGTGGGAGGGGCGCCTCTGACCGAACTTATGGACGGCGCATCGATTCAAAAACTCATTGACCGCACACGCAGCGGCGGCATTGAAATTGTCAACCTGCTCGGCTATAGCGCATACTATGCGCCGGCCGCCGGGGCCGTGCGTATGGCCGAGGCGATTGTCCGGGACCAAAAGGCGTTCTTGAACTGCTGCGCGTGGTGTGAAAACGAATACAATGTCGGCGGGGCGTTTGTGGGCGTCCCCGTTATACTTGGCGCAGGCGGCGTCGAGAAAATCATTGAGTTAAAACTGACCGCCGAAGAACAGCAAATGTTCGACGCTTCCGTCGGCAGGGTAAAAGAGTTGATACTCAAAGTAGAACAGATGCTGTAGGTATGTAGGTATGTAGGTATGTAAGAAGACAAGAACGCAGAATGCAGGAAGCACAAAACAGAATAAAAATCAGTGTGAATCCGTGGTTAAAAAATAGAAAACTTGTCCGCCTTAGGCGGATAGAAAATTAAAAATAGAAAATAGAAAATCATTTCCCCGCGGCCCTGATTTGCTTATTGAAAAGCCGAATCTGAAGGTCTGTTGCGCCGATGGCCCAGTCGATATAGTGCAGTTTGTGATATGGTTTGCGGCCTTTCTCGTTCATCAGCCCGGAGTGTATGATATCGAGAAAACGGTCTTTGGTGGTTCGGCTGATTTCTTCGGGATTGGCGGCCCATTCTTTTAATTCCTCATAATCATTCCGAAGACGTCTGCTGGACGCGAGCTGCTCAGCGGTTAGATAATCTCCGGGATTAATCGCAAGCTGAAGACCTTTAAGGGCCAAAATCAGCGGTTCGTAATTTGCCCGCGAGTCAAGTCGGATAAATTTATACTGGTGAACATAAACGGGTTTTTTCATCGGCATATCTTCAAGCGGTTCACTCGATCCGAGCTTGTATTTGCGTTTGCTGGTGCGGGCGAAAACAAGCTCTTCCTGTCCATAGTGGTCCTGTTCTATTTCATCGTGTTCCATCCGCGAAACCCAGAGCCTGCCGGTGTTGGTCATTTCTGTGCCGCCGCCGAGGACGAACAGGCATTTTACAACGCTCAGAGGCAGAACGGTCTGATTGCCCAGATGGTCTTTTCGCAGTTGGAATGAAAGATGCAGACTGTGCGGACGGACGGGGTAAAACTCCGCGATTTCGCGTATAATCTGGCTGAGCACCCACGGGTCGCCGGTGGCGGGCTTGGACAGTTCGCCTATGGTATTCAGCCGTCCCGGCGCAAGCTCGAAAAATCCACGGTTGCCCTGCCGGGCGTTTCCGCTGTGGTCGTCTATGTAGCCGCCGATTTTCCAGCTTAAGACGTCCATCGCGAATTGATTAAACCATCTGAAGCCGTCAAAGTCAGGGTCAATTTCGGGAGTGTTTTTCAATACCGCCTTGTAGCCGAGATTCGACAGTTCCAGTTCGGCGCCGAGCGGTATCAGTCCCGGCTGGAGATTTTGACGAATGCGCTGCAGTTCGGCGCCGGCCATTCTGGAATCGAATATGCTGTCTGCTGCGCTTATGGCGAACTTGATATAATCGAGCAGATCGTATCTGCCGTCGGCGGGAAGTGTTTCGAGAACCCTGCGAAGAATAATTTCGACCGCCGATGCGTTGCCGTTGAGCATCCGCAATGCGGCAAGCAGGCTGATTGTGCGCGTATAGTAGCGCATCGATGGAAACAGCCTGTCAAGTTCAAAGCGAAAACGACTCTGTAAATTCAGTTCAAACTGGTTGAGCAGCACCTGTTTGACGACAAGAGCGATGTAATTGGCTAAAAACGGCTGCGCTTCCGGATTGCCGTACAGGTTTTTAACCGATGGAATCGGCCTGCTCAGTTCATGTTCGAGGTAAAAGTCGCTGACGGCGTCGTGGCCAAGATGTGAAATCACAAGGTCTCGCTCGGTAGTTCCAAGCAGCTCCCGGTAGGCGCGTCGTTCAACATCGGCGTCGGGCGTTGTCTCGCCCGGACGGGTGCGCTTCTCGAAAAAGTTCTCTATTCGCTTGCGAAGCCACAGTTCGTGGATGAGATTGACGTGAAAGCGGTCTCCGAATTTTTTTTTCATTGATTTGTGGCTGGCAAGATACGCCGCAGCCTGTACGGGTCCTGCGGCGGTGTTGACTTGTACCGTTTCGCGGTCGTAAAGCTTGCCTTCATATTTGTCAATCTCGGCCATAGCGGCGGGGGGGACATTGTGTATGACAAACCCCTGTATCTTGGAATCGGCCTGTTTCACGGCGTAGAAATAGACATTGTCCGGACTTACCCTGCGGTAGCCGTTAAGCAGGGCAAACTCTGCCGAAAGTATTCGCTGTTCCTGCACATGGGACGGCTTGAGCGTAAAGCTCAGCCCGCAAACCGACTCAAAAATTGTCGGCTCACGAAGAGAGCCATAGACGAAAAGATTTATCGGTTCGTTGACAGGCGTATTCTGCATATTTTTTTTGCTTTAATGTACGATTCGACTGACGTGAGCGTGTATCAGGGTCAGTATTTCGTAGCATATCGTATCGGCCAGCTCGGCCAGGGCGTACACGCCGCAGGGTGAATCGTGTTCGTTATCGACCACCGTTACCATTTGTCCGAGTTCAACCCCCGGTATATCCGTTACGTCCACGATTACCTGGTCCATACAGACTCGTCCGATGACCGGAACGGCTCGGCCGGCGATTTTCATTTTAGCGCGGTTGGAAAAACATCGGCGGTAGCCGTCGGCATAGCCCAGCGGTATGATGGCTGCAAGCGTCTCGCGGGTCGGTATAAAGGACCGTCCATAGCTTACCGAGTGACCTGCCGGTATCCGTTTGAGTTGAGTAATCGGGGCCTGGAGCTTGAGAACGGGCAGCAAAGGTATCGGCGCATTTCTCATCGGTCGTGAATAGTACCCGTACATCGAAATGCCGCAGCGTACCATATTGTAATGAGCCTGCGGCAGCTTGATGGTAGCCGCGCTGTTGCAGGCGTGGATTGACAGGCCTGGCTGGTTTTTGAGATTATGGGTATTGAGAAATTTTTCGAACCGGGCCAGTTGCTCGTATGCATAAGACAAATCATCCTCGTCCGCAGTCGCAAAGTGCGTCATTACCCCGGCAAGTCTGACGTTTGGCGCCGACGCAAGTTGTCCGAGCAATTGCCCGGCGGCAGCTATGTCCAGACCGCATCGGCCCATACCGGTTTCGACATTCAGGTGCACACAAAGCCGATATCGCGTGCCGCCCAGTATTTTCTGAATATACTCAAATCCGTCCGCACTGGACAGGACGCAGTGAAAGCCCTTTTTTGCGCAAATTGTAATCTGCTCCGCAGGCTGGGCGGAATTGACCGGCTCAAGAATTAAAATGGGTACGCCCGCGGCGATGTCGGCGATGTGTACCGCCTCGTAGAAGGTGGCCACCGCAAATGTGTCCGCCTGTTTATTGAGGATATTGACGATTTCGCTGATGCCGTGTCCATAAGCGTTGGCCTTGACTACTGCGCAGAATTTCGTACCCGCGGGGCAAAGACTTTTAAGATTGCGCACATTGCTTAAAAGATTTTCGGAGTAGATATGCGCCTGCAAATCGGGCCTGATAAGCTGCCCTGTTCGGTAAATTTTCATATATTTTCTTTTTTCATCTCTCTGTAGAGCGTTATCAGCTCGGAAAACGCTTTCAATATAACCTTCAATTTTGCCCCCGTCGCTTTGCCCGTAACGCGGGGATAATGACGTACAGGCGATTGTGTTATGGTGCATCCTTTCCGCACGGCACGGGCGAGAACTTCCGTATCTATCAGCGCCCCGGTACTGTAGAGCGGCATATTGTCGAAAATTTTTCTGCGGTAAAGCTTAAAAGCGCAGTCGATGTCGCGCAGGTCAAGTCCAAAAAGCATACATACCAGCCTTGTCCAGCACCAGGAGTTGAACCTCCGGACAAGCCCTTCCTGCCGGTTTGTCCGGCAGCAGCTCACGATGTCGTATTTTTCGATAAGCGGCAAAATGCCGGCAAGCTCGTTTATGTCAAACTGGGCGTCTCCGTCCGTGTAAAAGACCAGCTCTTTGCTCGCCGCCCGAAAGCCGCTCTGCAATGCGGCCCCGTAGCCCAAATTTTGCGGGTGATTGACAATTCTGACCTGCGGGATTTCGCGAGCCAATCGCTCGGCTATATCAGGCGTCCGGTCCGTGCTGCCGTCGTTGACTATGATGATTTCGTAATCATCGCTTAGCCGGCTTAAAACCTCGGCGGTCTTTCGTGTAAGCGGTTCGACCGTGTCCTGCTCGTTAAAGCACGGGAAAAAGACACTGACAGACCGGCTCGTCCGCCTGGCGGATTCGGTTATAATGGGGGCAGCTTCCATACGCTTTACCATATCGATTTATCCGATATCCGGTCGATTTCCTCGTTGTATTGTTTAATAGTTGCCGTCAGTTCCGGCCCGATAGAGGGCTTCCATCCGGCAACCTGGCCTGCGGCGATGGCCGCGCTTTTGAGCCTTTCCAGATATCCGTCCATCCTGCGGTAATTCTCCTTGTTTCTGTTAAAATCGTCAAGATACTGCTCAAGACACTTGAGGATAGTTTGTTTCATCGGCGGATAAACGCCTGAGTGAATAAGCTCCAGAAGGGCGGCCTGGTCGGGCCAAATCCGAAAGGCTGCTGGCGCGCAGTCGCTCAGCCGTCCCAGAAGCTCTGGAGTCTGAATTTCAAGTATCAGCCGCGTAAGCGTCAGGTTTTTGGCAAATTCGTTCGGGAAAACGGCCTTATCGCTGATTATATTTTCAATCAGCATTTTACCATTTGGGTGGTTGACGTTCACCATCATCAACTGGGCCTGGTCATAATAGGCAGTCCTCCAGTTGGGAGTTGCCAGAAGGGCCATGATAAAATCCGACCGGCTCTGGGAGTTTGGCATTACAACAACCCACACGTCATATGTGTCAAGCTGCCGGTCTATCCAATTGCCCATCTCCTTATGGTCGTCAAAGGTTGCATTTCTTCCGGCGTTGTAAAGATTTTGTGCCGTTGGGCCGCCTGAGAATATGTACTGCCATAACTGGAATACGTTATGGTTGTATGCGGCCTGTGCCCTGCCGTCCATAAAAAGCTGCAAAGGTATTTTGCCGGTTTTTGCGTCGGGCTTCTGCCCGAACGAAAGCGCTCCGCCTTCGGTCCAGTAGTTAAACATCCTGCCCGAAAGCTTATTGTCGTTTATAAATTGACACACGCCGAACGGCTTGACGTTTGACGCCGTCATCCTCATAAAAACGGAATTGTAAACCGCATCCACCGGCCAGGGGTC
>JBGSSG010000069.1:0-2276 GCA_041737185.1 Anaerohalosphaeraceae bacterium | reverse complement strand
AGGATACCCGCAAAGTCGTTAATAAACAAGGCTTCTGGGCCGTTGTTTTTTATTTGTCTGACCAGCACCTCGGCGTTTACGGTGCTTTTGCTCTCGGCGGTGTCTCGGACGAAGTAGATTTCCGGGACAATGGTTATATCGGCAAGAGTAAAGCTTTTGGCGAAATCATCAAGCAAAAAACGTGTTCTGCTGTACTGGTGAGGCTGAAATACGCACCAGAGGCGCTTTGGGTTGTATCGCTGCCGGATGGCTGACAGCGAGGCGCGGATTTCGGTGGGGTGGTGAGCGTAGTCGTCAAGAATAGTGATGTCGCCGATTCGGGCCTTGAGCATAAGTCTGCGGTCGGCTCCGGTAAAGCCGCCCAGATGTCGGCAAATGGTTTGGGCATCCAGGCCGGTTTGGCTAAGGACGGCAGCGGCGGCAAGGGCGTTTTCGACGTTGTGCCTGCCGGGCAGGGAAATTTTGGCAGAGCCGAAGGGCTTTCCTTTATGTATTATGTCGAACCGGTACAGTCCTTCTTTCAGACAGAGGTTCTCTGCGGTAAAGTCGCAGTTTTTTTCAAGCCCGAAGGTTAAAACAGCGGCGCTTAGGTCGGCTCTTCGGAGTATTCGGGCGGTGTTTTTGTCCGTTCCGTTTGCGATAAGCGTGCCTTCGGGTTTGATGTTGCGGGCAAAGTCGGCGAAAGCCTGCACGATTTCGTCCTCGTCGCGGTAGTAATCGAGATGGTCTGCCTCGATGTTCAGGATAAGGGCGATTTTGGGGTGGATGTTGAGGAAGCTGCGGTCGAATTCGCAGGCCTCGGCGACGAACCATTCGGATGAGCCGACACCGCTTGAGCCGTCAAGCTGGCCGATGTGGGCGCCGATGATAAAGCTGGGGTTCAGGCCCCCCTGCCCAAGGACGTACGCTATCCAGGCGCTGGTGGTGGTCTTTCCGTGCGTGCCTGCTATGGCGATGCCGCTGTATTGGTCGAAAACTTCGCCAAGCATCTTGGCGTATTTGTAAATTTTTATGCCTCGTTCGCCCGCGGCGGCAAGTTCGGGGTTGGCGGCGGGGACGGCTGCGCTGATGATGACGGCGTCGGTTTTTTCCGGTATGTTTTCGGGGGCGTGTCCCGTGCTGATTTGGATGCCCTGTTTTGCCAGTTGGCGCAGGACGGCAGAGTCTTCCATATCCGAGCCGGAGACGCAATGGCCCAGGCCGGCGAGCATTTTAGCCAGGCCGCTGGTCCCTATGCCGCCTATGCCTATGAAATGATAATGTTTTTGTTCAATTGATTTCATAATATACAGAATACAGAACTATTCTCGGCGGTTCAGCTTTTTTTTGTGTAGATTATTTTGTCGTCTCCGGGGGCGTAAAATTCCGGCACGCAGGCTGCCTGTTTGTAGCCGATGTTTTCGTAAAATCTGCGTGTGGGGACGTACCTTTCGCTGCCGGAAGTTTCAACAATGCACAGCCTGCCCTTGTTTTTGCGGATTTGCTGTTCTGCGAATTTCATAAGTTTTTTGCCGAGACCCCTGCCCTGCCGGTTGGGGCAGACGGCAAGCCAGTATATATCAAAAGTGCCTAAGCAGCAGGGCGCCGGGCCAAAGCACACCCAGCCTGCGATTTTGCCTTTTTGTTCGAGGACAAACGACTGATAATGCCCGCCAGTACCTTTGGCGGCGGCGTCGGTGAGAACTTCTTCCGCGATTTCCAGCTCGCACGGACGGAAAAACTCGGTCCGGCGGAGCATTTCAAACACGGGGCCGATGTCTTTTTGTGTCGAGAAGCGAATTTCTTTGGCGGGAGGCGTTTTTTGTCTGGTTTTGACGGGAGGCCTGTTCAGTCTGCACAGGGCGTTGTCTATGCAGAGCTTGATGAAGTTATGATATGGAATATGTGCGGCGTTCAGGGCGGCGGCCAGGCCGGCGTCAGGGCTTATGTCGGGGTTTGCGTTGACCTCAAGGATATATGGATTAAGGTCTTTATCGAGACGGAAGTCCACCCGGCAGTAGTCCGTACAGCCAAGGACAGCAGCGGCTTTTTTGGCGATTGCGCGGATTTTGCGTGCGGCGTTTTCGGGAATTGCCGCGGGGATGATGCGATTGGTGTTTTTGTATTCGAAGCTGTCGGTCTTCCATTTCGCCCGGTAGCCTACGATGCGGCGTCTTTGGGGGCCGAAGGCGGAAAAATCTATCTCGGCAAGCGGCAGGACTTTGGGCCGACCGGTTTTGAAAAGGACGGAGATGTTAAGCTCTTTGCCGTCGATGAACTGTTCGACAAGGGCGGGC
>JBGSSG010000059.1:0-6032 GCA_041737185.1 Anaerohalosphaeraceae bacterium | reverse complement strand
CCGGATAGCCCACGCCGCGAGTACCGAACGCGCCAAAATAAGACAAATCCTTGCGTATCTGTGAACCGTTCAGCCGCAGTTGCTCGGCAAGGTCGCCGCTCGAAACAAACTCCCCGCCCAAAAGAGCAACTTGCGAAAACGCCCGAAGGTATCGGGGCATTCTGCGAATCGTCTCGTCCGGAATTTTTCGATACTTCATAACAGACTAATTCTATGTATTTGTGCTCACATTCACAAGCCCGAAATCACACTTTAGCCGTCTCGAAGTTCTATGTCAAGCGCTTTTACAAGCCGGATTTTATACAATTTTGCCCACACACCCAAGCTGTTTAAGAACAACGCCGTATCTCTCGCCGTGAAAAGAACTTAGCAAAAATTCCGGATATGACCGACAATTACAAACATAAAAAACAGGAAAACCAGCCCCAAAAAACCGCCCAAACAAAAATGCCGAACGAACCCGTGTTTTTGCGAGTATTACCGCGTTTTTGGGCCAAAAACGAGCATACGTCCGGGAAAATCTGAAAAATTTTCAATAAAACACGGATTTTCTGCATCAATTTCTTGACATTACAGGGGTGGCGGTGGCATAATGTGCAAGTCTGGGCAAGTCCGTTATCCGGGCTTGCAAAAGATGAGGAAGAGAAAGTGATGAGGAGAAGGGAAGAGAGTTTTGGTTTTGTGCGCATAGTCAGAATGGCTATCCCCCTTCTATTTTCCTCAACATCAGCCTTCGCCGTTTAATGTCTGTTTATTAAACTCAAATTTTCGGAGGAAAGAGGAAAAGAGATGAAAAAGTTAATCGCAATTTGTACAGTATCAACAATGATGATGGTTCTTAGTGGCGTGGCGCAGGCGGCAATGCAAACTTACTCCATAGTTGACTACCCGACATCCTGCCAGGTCGATAACATTACGGAGCTTATGGACCATGTGTCGGGCACGATTACCGCCGATCCGACGACGGGTGTCATCGCGTCCGCCTCATTCACCCTCACGGGGGCGACATCCTACACCGTCGCCTCGGCCACGATAGACCCTTATTTCGTCCACATCACCCCCACACAAATCACACTGACTCAGATTAATCCCGATAATCCTTTAGGCAATGGGAACCTCCGCTTGTCAGGCTCGACTCAGGTGAGCGGTTTCGATGCCGTTTTGCAGTGGTACACGGCGGGCGATCCATTTGTTCCGGGCAGTTTCCCCTTTTCAAGCTATATGGGGCAAGTGTACCTCAGCAAGGACCATCCTGTTGATTTCGGGGCGGATGGCGGGTTAGGAAGCGTTTACCCTTGGGTCGTGGCGACCGTCGTCCCCGAACCGACAACGATAGCGCTGCTTGGTCTTGGCGGTTTGCTGCTTCGCAGAAAGCGCAGTTGAATTAGAAAAAAACTCGCGAAGTTGTGTAACTTGCGAGAGTAAAAAAAGAGGTTGAGAGAGATGAGGAGAAGGAAAGAGAGCGGTGGTTTTGTACGCATAGTTAAAGTGACTATCCCCTTTCTATTTCCCTCAGCATCAGCCCTCACTGTTTGAAATTTGCGTTGTTTAAATTTTTGGAGGATGGAAAATGAAGAAGCATATCTTTTGCACACTTCCGGCGGCTGCGTTGTTGACAGCGGTATTGTGTACGGCTTTGCCGGCCGACGCGGCGCTTCAGAAAACAGGCTACGCCACGGATGACACATGGCTCAACGGCCATGACAGCGGCGAAGATTGGACCAACTACGGCAATGATTACTATCTGCGTGTGTACGGCGAAACTCACAGCGGCAACAACTACCCTGCCAAAAGCTCGCTGATGAGATTTTCTCTGCCCTCGCTTGAAAGCGGCTATCACATCCAGAGCGCCACAGTACGTATGAATTATGCCAGCTATGAAAGTATGGACTCGGGCGACTATGTATATGTCGGGCTTTACGCAGTGCAGCCAACGCGGACATGGACGGAAATGGACGCAAACTGGCACACAATGAACGGCGCTTCATACTGGGGCCAGGCGGGCTGTGAAAGCGCAAGCTGGGACAGATATGACACCTTGCTGGGCTCACAGGTGTTCTATCGAACTACTGCCGGCGGCGACAAAGATTGGACTAACAGCAGCCTTGTTCAGACCGTCCGCGACTGGTACAGCGGAACGCTTACAAACAACGGCCTTGTGGCTCGTACATACTCGCACGGCGACGGCCAGGAAGGCGTCTATTTTTACTCAAATGATTACGGCAACGGATGGGGACCCAGGCTCTTTATCGATTATACGCTCGACCCGCTGGCCGACGCAGACGGCTCATATTCAGTTGGCCCGGGCGGCAGCGTGAATTTCGACGGTACCGGCTCTTACGACCGCGATGGCGGCAGTATCGGCTCGTGGCTTTGGGATCTCGACAACGACGGCCAGTACGACGATGGTTCAGGCTCCATACTCAACAGAAGTTATGACTACCTTGTGAACACGCTGCACCTCGAACCCGGCCAGCAGTATACCGTCGGCATCAAAGTACTCGATAATGAAAACGAATGGGCCACAGATATAAGCACTCTGACCATTATCCCCGAACCGGCGACGATGGCGCTGCTTGGTCTTGGCGGTTTGCTGCTTTGCAGAAAACGCAGTTGAATTAGAAAAAAACTCGCGAAGTTGTGTAACTTGCGAGAGTAAAAGAGGTTGAGAGTGATGAGGAGAAAGAGAGCGGCGGTTTTGTACTCATAGTCAGAATGAGTATACCCCTTTTATTTCCCGCAGCATCGGCCCTCATTGCTTGAAATCTGTTGTATTAAACTTTTTTTGGAGGATGAGAGATGAAAAAATTAAATATCGTTCTTTTGTTAGCATGGGTACTTGGCGGCGGAATTTCCGCCATGGCCGCACCTGTGGACTTGAGCTGGGAGCCAGGCACAAAGACAGTTAACGTCGGGGAAACTTTCTCGTTGAACTTCTCAGGCCTGTCGGACCCGGACGGCCAGGCCATCAAGGGTATCAGTCTGCTCCTGCAATGGGACCCTTCAGTTCTGGAATTTGACGGTTATGTTGACAAAGTAGATAACATAACCGGCGGCGGGTTTCTCTGGTGGGATTATATTATCCTTAATCAAGTCTCCGGAACTGCAACCATAGATGGCGCGGTTATGATGGGTTCCGTTCAGGCAGACCTGCTTATTTACTCCATCAGTTTCAATTCCATTGCAGCAGGCAGTACAGAGATAACAACAAGCGGAAGTATCGTCCGAGACCCTGCCAACGCCACGATTACCGGAGACCTCGATTCCGCTGATATTACGGTCATCCCAGAGCCGGCAACGATTTGTATGTTGGGCCTTGGCGCTTTGGGGCTGTTGCGGAAAAGAAAAACTGTATAAAAGCAAAGGGATTGCTTTCAAGTAAGGCCACGGATTGGCCTAAATGACACCTTTATTTTTGGAGGAAAGAGAATGAGAAAGTTAATTGCAGTTTGTGCAGTAGTAACAATGGTTTTGGCGGTTTCGTCGCCCGCATTGGCGACAACCGTAGCTTTGGTGCCCAGTATGCTTGACGTAACTCCGGGTTCAACGGTGAATGTTTCGGTTTATATGACTGTCGACCCCGGCATCACTATGGCCACCATTAATACAAATATCGTGTACGATAAGAATGTGTTTACCTACGACGAACTGTCGGGCGTGACGCAAGGTGCTTTGCTCGCGCACACATGGGATCTATCGGGCGGCGAATCTGCCTCGTTAAGAGTCGGTGGCATCGACTTGAACGGTTTTTATGACCCATTGTCCCCCCCGGACCCCTTGCCCCTTTGGTATGAGGATATTGCGGCGGAGTCGTCTGGAATGTTGTTCACCTTCACTCTGAAAGTAAAGGAGGATGCACCAACTGGACTTTCCTCACTGGCATGGGGTGTGTACGTCGGAGGAGATAACGCCACCGCGGGCTTCGACTATGGAGATAAAGACTTTTTCGACGTTATCCTGCTGGATTCCGAAATGTCCGGTGCTTCGATCAATGTCGTCCCCGAGCCGGCAACGATTTGTATGTTGGGCCTTGGCGCTTTGGGGCTGTTGCGGAAAAGAAAAACTGTATAAAAGCAAAGGAATTGCTTTCAAGTAAGGCCTACGGATTGGCATAAATGATATCTTTATTTTTGGAGGAAAGAGAATGAGAAAGTTAATTGTAGTTTGTGCAGTAGTAACAATGGTTTTGGCAATGGGCGTCCCGGCCAATGCAGGCACAGTAAATGTTGGCGCAATCGGCGAACAGGGGTGGAAATCGGATGATACCCGCAGCAATAGCGGCACCGACCTCGTTGGAATCAACAATACCCATGCGGGCAAACCCGGGCAAACTCCAACCGCAGCCGATGACACGGCTATCGCCAATCAGATTCAATTCGTTGATGATGCGCCGGGAGGCGTCCAGGCCCTTAAATTGAGCTGGTCGGCGGGAACCGGCAGCGGCAAAGCCACACTGAGCACAATCAACACAGACAGCGGATTTGCCGCAGGAAACTGGCAGGAAAATTTCTCCGCCAATCTCCGCCTTTACCGGGAAACCGTGACAAATACCACACTGAAAATTGGAGTACAGTCCTCTCTCTGGGGTACAGGAACGGGACAATCGCAAAATGGCTTTACTGCGATACGCTCTGGGGAATCTTCCTGGGATATGGTACTGGTCTATGCCGGCGACGGAACCACGGGGTCTTGGCAGGACATTAGCCTAACATCCTCCAACAGCTATTGGAATCTGTTCGACCAATCAGGTAACGCATTTTATGCCCCGCCGGGCAACAGCGTTTCCCAAACGCTGGCCCAATGGGCCGCGGATGCCACTTGGGGGGACAAATTGTTCGGTACCGGGGCTAAAGTTACAAATGTGCAAATAGGCGCAGGTTCCTTCAGCGTTCCTTCCATCGGCTATGTGGACTATCTGGAAACAAGTCTGTTGAACGGCGGCGACCGAGTTGACTTCGTTCCTGAACCAACCACGATGCTGCTTCTGGGACTGGGCGGCTTATTGCTGAGAAAGCGAAAAGCTTAAACAGCAAATACCGCAAGTGCGACTGAAATTGAAAGGGCTGTGAATTTATCACAGCCCTTTTTTTATGATGGGTTAAATCACATACTCTCTGTTATTTTCAATAACCCCGTTCGTTTGTGCAGAAACATTCTACTACCGTGTCATCGCTAACGTTGTGAAAATACAAGACGTTCTTATTGGCCGCTGGAGTTCTGGATTCCCGCCTGCGCGGGAATGACAAGACTTGTACGGCAATCCTATTTTCACATAAATAGTGTTGACGGAATACTACACCTGCCGATAGACATTCTTCCGATGTCCGATGCGAACCACAAGAACAATCAGCCTGTCGTCCTCAATCAGATACACAATCCGGTAATCGCCGCTGCGGACACGATACAGGTCTTCCATCCCTATCAGTTTTTTAGCTTGCGGCAGGCGCGGATTTTCGGCCAGTTTTTTCAATGCCCCGACAATCTGCGACTGTGTCCTGCGGTCCTGTTGGCGGATGAACTTCTCCGGCTGTTTCTTTAATTCTACCCGGTACACGCGACAGCCCTTAAAGCTTCAGGTCTTTTACAAGCTCATCAAGAGCAATCGAACCTTTTTCGTTCAACGCCTCTTTGGCCGCCTGCAAGTCAATTTTGTCTTCGATAGCCTCCAGCAGCGCCGCATCCTGCGGCGGCACCATCACAAATGCGGGTTCGCCGTTGCGTTCCACAACAATCCGCTCACCCCGAAACGCCACGCGGTCAGCTAACTTTCGAATCTGCGTCCGTAAATCCGTAATGGAAATCATCATTAGTAAAGGCCTTTCGTTTATATATTGTGTTCACTATATACATAATATACAATTCTACGCTTTGCTCGTCAATAAAAAATGTTAGAAATTTCCCATTTTCGTATTGCATATTACTGCATATTGCGCTATTATGTACTATATACAGGAGAAATAAGCCTTATGCAGTTGATGTCGATTGAGGATTTGGCGGTTTATCTCGGCGATTCCAAGCGGACGATATACAAA
>JBGSSG010000018.1:0-1954 GCA_041737185.1 Anaerohalosphaeraceae bacterium | reverse complement strand
GCGTTTGCTTTTTGCTCAGGTTCGTAAGGTAGATGCCCCCTGTACCGTCGGGAAAGGGAAATTTTTTGCGGTAATGTTCGTCGTCGGCAACGCCCCCTTTGGACGTGGTCTCGATGTTGATGCGTTTTTGCCCGTCGTCATACCGCACAAAAAAATGTCCCGGCACAACCACCCCGTACACCGGCAATCCCACACGCTCGGTTATCGCAAGATAAAGCACCGAAAGGCTCAGACAATATCCCTTTTTCCTGTCAAGCACCCGGTGCAGAAACAAATCCTCCGGGTCGTCCGCCGTCTCGACCGACGCGATTCCGGATTCCTCGAACAGAAAATCATTTATCACAGGGATAGCACGCCAGTCCGCGGGTATCTTCTTTTTTTCCATCCTGTCAAGTATCGTCTCGGCCATCGCGTCTATCTTATTGCGATAAGTTGCCAGCGTCTTGTCCGTTCCCCATTGCCTCGATATCAGCAGCGCAGCGGTCCCGATATCTATTTCCTCGTCGCTTAGACGCAGAACCCCTTCTATGCTCAAAGACCGCAGCCCCCGCTTGTCTTGGTTGGCAAGCCCAGCCGCACGCGCAGAGCCTCCGGACAGCGCAGCCGTCAAAACCGCAAAACATATCAATCCCTTAAAGTTCGTCATTTTTTTACTGTCTTGCTGATTCGCTCACGGGCCTGCTCGACGCTTATTCCCTCTATCACAACCTGTTTGAAAGGACTGCTTCGGCCTCGAACTATCCGCACCGCCCGGGCAGCGACTCCGAAAAGCTCTGCAAGACATTTGGTCAGACATCGGTTCGCCTGGCCGTCCTGTGCCGCCGCCGCAAGGCGAACTTTCAGTCTGCCGTCTAATTCGCCCGCCAAAACCGTCCGGCTGGACCCCGGCACCGCCTTGACATATATTTCCACCCCCTCCGGCATCGGCAAAATGCGTATTGTTCCCACGACAGAACCCAGCTTAGACGTTTTCACGAAGATTCTGGCCCACCGCAAACTGGATATAACGCTCAATCTGGCCGGCAAGTTCGCCAAGAGCGGCTATCTGAAAGTCCTCGTAATGCCCGGGGAGAAACTCGCCGTTGAGAGCTTTTTTGAAGACCTTGACCCGGATTACCGGCACATTACTGCCCATCTGGCTGAATGAGCTGTTCCTGTGCTCGCGAAGCTCTACTCGCCAGTCCTCGCTGATAAATACAAGGCTGCTGCCTGTATATACCGCCGTAGGAAAATAATCGTATAATAATTTTATAATCTCCATCCGTTTATCCGCGACTGATTTGTCCCGCTATTCTAACATTAAAACAGACTCACTGCAACTGGCCGATTAATTCCCTCACACGCTTTACGCCGTGTCTTCGGCAATAGGCATCAATCCCATCAAGTACGCCAATGGCACAGTCCGGCTCGACAAACGTCCCCGTCCCGACCGCCACCGCCGTCGCCCCAGCCAGTATAAACTCCATCGCATCGGTACCTGTCCGTATCCCGCCAAGCCCAAGCACCGGAATGCCGCTCGGTTTTGCCGCTTCCTGATAAACCCTGCTTACCAGATAAACCGCGATGGGCCTGATTGCCGGCCCGCTAAGTCCCCCCGTCCGGTTAGCAAGCACAGGCCTGCGTTTTTCAACATCCACCACCATAGCGGTAAAGGTATTCACCAGGCTAAGGCCGTCCGCGCCGCCCGCTATCGCGGCCCTGGCTGTTACCGTGATATCCGTTACCGTCGGGGTCAGCTTGACAATCAATGGCTTCGGCCCGCATACGCCTTTAACCGCTCGCGTAATTCGCTCGACCTGGCCGGGTTCGGTACCGAAACTTATCCCGCCTTCTTTGACGTTGGGACAACTGATGTTAAGCTCCAGCCCCGCAATCGCCTTCTCGCCGCTTAGCCTTTCGGCAACCGCCATATATTCCTCTATCGTCTGGCCGGCGACGTTCACAAAAACCGCCG
>JBGSSG010000017.1:0-3124 GCA_041737185.1 Anaerohalosphaeraceae bacterium | reverse complement strand
GGAGTATTTTAAGAAGAACAGGATAGATACCGAGGTCATACAGCGGGCAGGATACTACCTGCTGCTGACTAAGGAGTGGTTCGATAATCCGGAAAAGGAAGGTACCGACGGATACAGAATTAAGGAGTTGATAAAAAAATTAGGCGCCGAGTACAAGGCCCCCGACGGATATGAGCGTTTCGGCACAACGCCGTTTCAGGACGTTTATGGTATGAAAATGAAATAAATACAGGAGAAGCAGGCAATGTCAATAGATCGTTCGTTGAAAATCAAGGGTTCGCTCAAAAGGCATCGAAACGTATTAAACCGCGGCGAGCGGATAGACGTGCTCAAGAATGATGAACGCTGGAGCGATGGGGACGATGTTATGGGTCTTCCAAAGGTCGCTCACCGCAAAGCCGGCGTCGCCAAGAAGGAAAAGGCAGTGGTCAAGACCGAAGAGGCCGCCGTCGTTGCCCAAACCCCAGCCGCAGCAGCGCCGGCTCCGGGCAAAAAATAATCCTGGGAATCCGTATGGAAGAAAAAAACCGTTTATCTTTAACCAGAAGGTTCGAGAGAGCGGCTTTTTTTTGCGCAGAAAGAGCGATTGATATCAACGCAATTCCCGCAAAGGAAACATTAAATGGATGATTATCTTTCCAAAAGCAGCAGGCTCATAGACGCCAGCGGAATAAGAAAGGTCTTTGCCCTCGGTGCAAAGCTCAAAGACCCAGTGAATTTCTCTATCGGACAGCCGGATTTCGACGTCCCCGCGGAGGTCAGGCACGCCGCCGTCGCCGCGATAGAGCAGGGGTTTAACCGCTATTCCCAGACAATAGGCGAGCCGGTACTGGTCGAGAACGTCCGGCAGCAAGTCCGGCGCGAATTCGGATGGGACGACCCTTCGGTTATGATTACCAGCGGCGTCAGCGGCGCTCTGCTGCTTGCCTTTATGTCCGTCATAAACCCCGGCGACGAAGTCATTGTGCCGGACCCCTATTTTGTCATATACAAACATGTAATACGAATGCTGGGCGGCCGGTGCGTATATGTGGATACGTATCCTGATTTCAGACTCCCCGCCGAGAAAATCCGTCAGGCCCTGACCGAACGGACGAAAATGATAATACTGAACTCGCCGGCAAATCCGACCGGAATGGTATATACCGAACAGGAGGTCAGGGCTGTCGCCAAAATCGCCGCTGAAAAAAATCTGCTTGTTTTAAGCGACGAAATCTACGACCTGTTCTGTTATGACAACCCCTTTATCAGCATAGGACGCTTTTACGACAAAACGCTGGTGCTTAAGGGTTTCGGCAAAAGCTACGGAATGACCGGCTGGAGAATGGGTTACGCCGCCGGCTCGGAAAAACTCAAAGACCTGATAGAGACGATGCTGAAAATTCAGCAATACACTTTTGTCTGCGCACCGACCCCGTTTCAGGTAGCCGCCGCAAAGGCAATGAGTCTCGATATGAGCGGCTATGTGAACGCCTATAGGGCCAAACGAGACCTGATGTACGAGGGATTGCGAAAAAATTTCGAGCTTGTTCGTCCGGCAGGGGCGTTCTATATGTTCGCCAAAGTCCCGGCCTGTTATCCAAACGCCGAGACATTTGTCCAAAAGGCCATCGAAAACAATGTCCTGGTGATACCGGGAAACGTCTTCAGCGAAAAAGATACCCATTTCAGGATAAGTTATGCGACAACGAATGAAAAAATTGAGCAGGGAATAAAAATTTTGAATCATCTGGCGGGATGAAATGAAAGACTGACATTTTCCTAATTAAATCGTAACAAAGTTCACTAATAATAGTGGACGTTGTTCAAAATAAAGGGATTGTATGGCCGATGAAAAAGTCCTGATTGTCGAAGACGAAGACGATGTTCTGGAGTTGATTTGCTACAACCTCCAAAAGAACGGGTATCAAACCGAAACCGCAGCGGCAGGTCCTATCGCGTTAAGCAAAGCCCAGACCGCCTCGCCAGACCTGATTTTGCTGGACCTGATGCTGCCGGGGATGGATGGTCTGGATGTGTGCCGAACTCTGAAAAAAGACCCCAAAACCAGTTCCATCCCGGTTGTGATGGTTACCGCCAAGGGGACGGAAACCGACATCGTTACAGGTCTCGAAATGGGAGCGGCTGATTATATAACCAAACCGTTTAGTCCCCGCGTCCTTCTGGCCCGTATTCGGGCCGTTCTGCGGCGGGAACAACCAGCCGCGGATGAAGAATATCCAATAATTCGAATCCACGACATTGAAATCGACAGCAGACGACATCGGGTGATGGTCAAAAACAAACCGGCGGACCTGACCAGTACGGAATTCGGTCTTCTGCGATTTCTGGCTGCACGCCCCGGCTGGGTTTTTACTCGTTATCAAATTGTCGATGCAGTTCACGGAGCCGATTATCCTGTCACCGACCGGTCGGTGGATGTACAGATTGTGGGCCTGCGGAAGAAACTCGGCTCGGCGGGCAAATATATCGAAACGGTTCGCAGCGTCGGCTATCGTATGA
Organism: Anaerohalosphaeraceae bacterium; assembly: GCA_041737185.1. GTDB lineage: Bacteria > Planctomycetota > Phycisphaerae > Sedimentisphaerales > Anaerohalosphaeraceae > JBGSSG01. The sequence goes on along the minus strand of JBGSSG010000017.1, from coordinate 622 downwards.
AAGAAGAATCCTGACGCTTTAACTGCAAACAAATTTTGAATATGAAAAAATGTCTGCTCTGGCAAATCTTTCCCTCGTATCTGGTCATCACGCTTTTAGCGATGGTCGCCTTTTCCATTAACGTCTCATTTTTAATAGACAGTTTCTTTATTAACCAAACCCACCAGACACTCGAAGTTCGCGCTCAATTAGCCCGGGAAGTTATGGAAACATCCATCGATGCGACGAATCTGGAGCAAATTGACGCCGCCTGCAAAAGACTCGGACAGGAAACCAAAACCCGCATCACTGTCATCGAATCTTCCGGCCGGGTGCTGGGCGAATCGGACCGCGACCCTCAAACTATGGAAAGTCACCTGATGCGTCCGGAAGTGCAGCAGGCTCTGAAGGAACAAGGCGGTTTCAATATTCGTCCCAGCACTACTCTGGAACAGCGGATGATGTATGTCGCTGTCCCCGTTTTGCGCAATAATCAGGTCGTTGCTGTTGTGCGAACCTCAATACCGCTGATTGAAATTCAGCACGCCTTAAGTGCGCTGACCCGTTCCGTGATTCGATACGGCGTCATCATTGCACTCATTCTGGCCGCAATCAGTCTATGGTATTCATGGCGATTAGCCCG
>JBGSSG010000007.1:0-4015 GCA_041737185.1 Anaerohalosphaeraceae bacterium | reverse complement strand
TTGGATCGCGGGGGGCGCGGGTCGGCGATATCTGGCAGGCCCGTTCTGGACATTCGGCGGATTCAGCGGATATTGCCGCACCGGTATCCGTTTTTGCTGGTGGACAAGGTAATAGAGATAGACGGCGACCGTCGGATTAAGGGCATCAAGAACGTAACGTTCAATGAGCAGTTTTTCCAGGGTCATTTTCCCGGTACGCCGGTAATGCCCGGAGTGCTGATTGTCGAGGCGATGGCGCAGGTTTGCGGGCTGTTGTTTGCCCAGAAGCTGGAGCACACGGGCAAGCTTGCGGTGCTTTTAACGATGGATGGGGTAAAGATTCGCAAGGCGGTGGTTCCTGGCGACCAGCTTATTTTGACAGCCGAGGCGGACAAGATTCGCAGCCGGGCGGCGAAGTGCCGATGTAAGGCTATGGTGGGTCAGGAGCTTGTGGCGGAGGCCCAGTTGAAATTTATGCTTGTCGATGACGAGATGATGTAGTTTCGGCAGGCCAACAGCAAAACAGATTTGGATAACGGAGGCATAAAGAAAAGATGAGCGTTGATATACATCCCAATGCGATAGTGGCCAAAAGCGCGGAACTGGGCAAGGATGTTGTTATAGGCCCATTCAGTATTGTCGAAGAAGGCGCGGTAATAGGCGACGGTACGGCGCTGGATGCGCATGTGATAGTCGGCAGGGGCGTAAAGCTTGGCAGCGGCAATCGGCTTTTCGCCAACTGTGTGATAGGCCGGCCGCCGCAGATTCTGGGCTCTGACGACAAAACGCCGATAGGCGGTCTGACAATTGGCGACGGCAATACTATCAGGGAATTTGCGACGATTCATCCGAGTATGCACCCCGGTCATAACACGGTCATAGGCAGCGGGAACCTGCTGATGGTAGGCGTGCATTTAGGTCATGACTGTGTGCTTGAGGATAAGATTGTAATGAGCAATTATACGCAGATAAGCGGACACTGTCATATTCAGACGGGGGCCTGGCTTAGCGGGATGGTGGCGGTGCATCAGTTCTGCACGATAGGCAAGTGGAGCTACGCGGCCGGCTACACGGGTATTGGCCATGATGTGCCGCCGTTTATGATAGTAAGCGGGCATTATCCTCTCCAGATTCGTGCCGTCAACAAGCGCGGGGTGCGGCGTGCGGGTTTGAATAAACAGCAGCAGGGGCAGATTGAGGACGCGTTCAGGTTTATCTGGCGTTCCGACAGGCCTGTAATGGAGCAGGTAAAATCGCTGGCTGCCCGCGACGGTCTGGACGAGAACGTAAAGGCGATAGTGGAACTGATGTTAAACAGCGGCAAGCAGCGATTCGGCCGGCATCTTGAATTGTACCGCGATTAGGGAAAATGCCGCCGGGCTGAAAACACAGGCGGCGGGAAAGGATTTTAATGGGCGATATTCGCACCGCGATAGTAGGCGCCGGCAAGATGGGGACGATTCACGCAAAGGTGTACGGCAAGCTAAATGATGTCCGGCTGGTGGCTGTCGTGGATTCCGACCCCGTCAAGGCGCAGAATCTGGCAAAGCAGCACAATTGCCTTGCGCTGACTGAACCGAAGGATTTGATAGGTCAGGTTGACGCGGTAACCATTGCTGCGCCCACGTCGGCGCATAAGAGGCTTGCGGAGCTGTTCATTTCCAGCCGAATCCCTGTACTGATTGAGAAACCGCTGGCGTCGAGCGTCGAAGAAGGCCGGCGGATTGTCGAGTTGTCTAAACAATATGATACCGTGGTCGCTGTGGGACATTCCGAGCGGTGCAACCCCGTGGTGCAGGCGATGAAGCGGCTGCATATCGAGCCGATGTGTATCGAGGCGACGCGCGTAAGTCCGTATCCATTCCGTTCAATGGATATCGGCGTGGTGCTGGATGTGATGATTCACGATATTGATATTATTTTGTCGCTGGCCAACAGCCCGGTCAAAAGCGTCGAAGCTGTCGGGGTCAATGTAATCGCTGATAATGAAGACATCTGCAACGCCCGCATTGTCTTTGAAAGCGGCTGTATCGCCAATATTACCGCGTCTCGGCTTGCGTTAAAGACCGAACGGCGGGTTCGCATTTTCAGCAGGCAGGCGTATCTTAGCCTGAATTATCAAACCAAAGAAGGCATGATTATTAAAACCGACCCCAATATTGATATGGTCAGATGGATTCGGGAACGCCAAAAGGCACAGGATTTTGATTTTTCTACCGTGAACTGGACGGAGATGCTGCATATTGAGCAATTGGATATCACCGATGCCGAGCCGCTGCGTGTTGAGCAGGAGTCGTTTTTACGTGCGGTGCGGGATAAAAGCTGTCGGCCCGAGGTAACGGCGGCGGAGGGTCTTGCGGCGCTCGAGTGTGCGGAGATGATACTGGCCGGGGTGCGTGGGCACAAGTGGCGGTAAACTCTTCCCAAAGAACTGTGAATGGTTGCGTTTTTTTACAGTAAAAATAGCTATTTCCAAAAAGGATACAACCAAATAAGAGGTTATGAAATGGCTTGTACTAATTTTACATATTTTAGTACATAATTAGTAGTTGGAGCTGCAACAAGAATCATATCTTGTTTTTACATAAGCAGTTACAGATGTTTTTGGACGAATTGGGATGTCTGTAAAACGCGTTATTTTCAGAGAGAAATTGTCCCGGCGAAGTGGCGGATGAGGTCTTCGGTTTCTTCCCAGCCGATACAGGCGTCGGTGAGGGATAAGCTTTCCAGAGCCGCCGCTGCGTGAGCCAGCCGAGCGATCATCAGGCGATACTGCTCCAGCGACTTGGCTTGAATCTGCCGAAAAATCTGCCGCTGACAAACAAGATTTTGAAAAAAATGTAGTGAAAACCTTCGGCGTTTTTAATCCAAAATCAGCGATTTATACCCCTGACTGCGGAACTTGGGCTAAGTCTAAAGGAGATTTGTCAGGTTTGACGGAAAAATGTACAAACAGGATAAAACCGAAAAAAGGTTGTTGCCAATTCCAAAGAAGAACCTATAATTCCCGCGATATATTTTGAACGACATCCGACGAACCGAGACTAACCTGTAAGAGAAAGACGCAAAAGACGATGACCAGGAAAAAAACCGGGAATCATAAGCTCACAGCCAAACAACTGGAACAATATAAAAATCTGCTGCTGGAAAAACGACAAGAATTGCTGGGGGATGTGTCCTGTATGGAAAAAACAGTCTTCCAGGGAAGCGGCGAAATCTCGAACATGCCCGTGCATATGGCCGATATCGGCACAGACAGCTATGAGCAGGAGTTCAGTCTGGGTCTGATGGCGGAGGGAAAAAAAATACTTGTCGAAATCGACCGGGCGCTGCTTCGAATAGAAGACGGCAGCTACGGGATATGCGAGGGACTCGGCGTACCCATAGAAAAGAACAGGCTTGAAGCGATTCCCTGGACGCGCTACAGCCTCGAATACGCTCAAAAAAAGGAAAAAGGACAGCCGCGTAATAATCTTCGTCTCCGGCCCCTTGACATCGAGCGGGATGACGACTCCCAGGAACATACGGAAAGCGACGAAGCCCGGCAGGATGAAGAACCGGACACGGAAGAACAGGAACCGGGACCGGGACTGCCCGACAGCGACGGCGATTTGATAGACGATGACCAGACAGACCCAGATGAACAGGACCGGCCTTAGCCCTGTTGCGATGAGGGATTGGGTTCGTTTTTGTGGCTGATGGGCTAAAAGCCCAGTTTATGGGGTTGGGCGGGGGTAAATTGGGTTCGTTTTTCATTTTTACATATCTTGAAGTCCTCGATTTCCTTGTTTTTGGCGCGATTTTGAGGATTTTGCCCGTTTGAAATTGGGTTCGTTATTTTCATATCAAAAATCAAATCCGCCGGAGGCGGACAAGCATCAAAAATCAATCCGCCGTTGTCAAGACTATGGCGGACAAGCACTCCGTATATGGGGCGGTGATGCATAAATTTGTCGAAAATCGGGGGATTTTGCGGGGACGAAAGCTTGCAAGTCCTTATGTTAGAATGGGATAAAAAATTTTGGAATTTTGGGAA
>JBGSSG010000397.1:0-5598 GCA_041737185.1 Anaerohalosphaeraceae bacterium | reverse complement strand
TTATCTTGTGCTCCGCAAGGAAGTTTTCGGCAAGGGTGGTGGCGTTTGTAAACCCGTTCTTTTTAACCCGTTGTCGCATCCACTGTATGATTTGTTCTTCGGTCATAGCTGTATTTCCTGTTTTACTTTTGTTCCTGCCGGTTGTTTTGGTCTGAAGCTGCCGGTCCGGCGGGCCAAACCCTGTTGTTTTTATCGGCATACAGCCGACAGAGAGTCCAATTTTTTGGCCTGAAACCTGCTGAAAAATGCCTGTTTGGCGGGCATTTTCTGGCGGCCAAGAGGCCCATAATAGTCTGATATTACTACTGGAAACCCCTCTTTTTCTTGATTTTGTCCGATAATTTGCTTAAGAAAACACTATGGTTTGACGATAATTAAGATAAAGGTTTTTAGTGTTGATAAGCCGGTTTGTAAGCTGGAAGGGAGTCTGTGGGGGACAAAAGGAATGAAAAAATGAGAACAATAGCGATTATTAATCAAAAAGGCGGCTGCGGGAAGACCACCGTTTCCATCAACTTAGCCAATGCGCTGGCCGTGAGGGGCTCTAAGACGCTGCTGGTTGATATGGATTCCCAGTCGCACTGTTCTGTCGGGCTGGCGGTGCCTGAAGAACAGATTGAACAAAGTATGTACGATGTTCTGACAGGCACGGCCCGCGGTGAGCCGCTGAACCTGTCTGAAATTCTCTGGAAGATTTCGGACAATTTCGATTTGGCTCCTTCGACTACCAGTCTGGCTGCGTTTGAGCAGCAGATGGCCGGGGCCGACGGCCGGGAAAACTGTCTGCGAAGCGTTTTGGAGCGGGTGCGAAAGGAGTATAATTATGCCATCATTGACTGTCCTCCTTCGATAAGTCTGCTTACCTTTAACGCCCTGCGGGCGGCCACCGATGTGGTGGTGCCGGTCGAGATGGGCTATTTTTCTCTGCAGGGTCTGAGCAAGCAGCTCCAGACGCTTGCGGCCCTGACCGAGCAGTGCCCCGAACGCATCAATGTGATGGTTCTGGCCAGTATGTACGACATCCGCACAAAGATGGCGCGTGAAATCCTGGCGGAGCTGAAAAAACACTTCGGCGACAGGATGTTCAAAACCGTAATCAACTTCAACACAAAGCTCAAGGAAGCGGCAAGCTTAGGCCAGCCGATAGGCGAATACGATTCGTCCTGCAAGGGGAACAGGGACTTTTTGTCTTTGGCCGACGAACTGCTCGGCACGGATACCCAGCTTCACCGCGCAGAGCTTGTTAACTCGCTCCAGACCCGCTTAAAGGCGATAAGCGCAAGCGCCGATGAGCTTCTGGCCGGCGTCAAAAAACCCGCTGAACAGGTCCCATTGGTTCAGGCGCAGCGCAGTCTCGACGAGAAGATTGCGGACTTTTACGGCATACGCCAGACTGATAGTATGGTCGTATTTTCAACGCTCTACCCGCGGGCGCAGACTGTTCAGCTTGCCGGCGACTTTAACAACTGGAACCCGCAGACTGCCGCGATGGAAAAACTCGACGATAAGGGGCACTGGCAGATTCGGCTGCCCATCGGCAGGGGAACATATCGCTATCGGCTGGTTGTGGATGGCCAGTGGCAGCAGGACCCCTATAACGAAGCCACGGAGACAAATCCCTACGGCGAGCTTAACTCTGTTCTGACCGTACAATAGCACAAAAACTGAAAGCCCTAAAAAAACGGCGATGACATCACATCGCCGTCTTTGTTTTTCCGCAGGACAAACTTACTGTTCTTTACTACGGATTAGTCCTTTTCATTTTCACTCTCGTCGTCGAGTTCCTTGCTCGGCGAGTCGTGGTCTTCGTCCTTTCCGGCCTGTTCGGTCAGGTCGGCGTAGCCTGCCACCTCGTCGGCAATCATATTCTTCTTCACCGCCTCGTATTCCTCGATGTTCATTAAAATCTCCCGTGCCTGGGAGCCTTTGTACTCGCCGAGAACACCCGCCGAGGCCATCATTTCTATCATACGCGAAGCGCGGGCATAGCCGACGGAAAGTCTTCGCTGAAGAAGCGAAACAGAACCTCGCTTGCTCTCGATCACGACGCGGACGGCCTGGTCGAAAAGATCGTCTTTTTTGGATTCGCTGAAATCGATACGGTTAAGCTGCATCAGGTCGGGATGGAACTGCGGGGCGGCGGTTTCTTTCAGGAAATCGACGATGCGCCGGATTTCCTCGTCGTCGAGGTATGCCCCCTGTGCGCGGACAAGGTCGCTTGTGCCCGGCAGAAGGAACAGCATATCGCCCTGGCCCAGCAGTGTTTCCGCGCCGTTCTGGTCGAGTATTATCCGGCTGTCCATACGCGCCGCTACGCGGAAGCCTATTCGGCAGGGCATATTGGATTTAATCAGGCCTGTAACGACGGTTGCCTGCGGCCGCTGGGTAGCCACGACAAGGTGGATGCCGACGGCCCGGCTTTTCTGGGCGATTCGCACGATGTACGCCTCGACTTCTTTTGCGCTTGTCATCATTAAATCGGCCAACTCGTCGATTATAACAACTATATGGGGAAGTTTTTTGGGGATTTTCTCCCCTTCCTCCTCGCTGGCGGGCTTGAAGGCCTCGATGAGCTGTTCAGGGGTGAGCATATTGTAAGAGGTGATGTTCCGCACGCGGGCCTCGGCCAGCAGTTCGTAGCGTTCATCCATCGTGGTCGTGGCCCACTCAAGGATTTGCTCGGCCTTGCGGGTCTCGGTTACTATCGGGCACATCAAGTGGGGGATCATCTCGAATACGGCCATTTCGACCATTTTGGGGTCGATAAGCACCAGCTTGACATCATCAGGCCGGCGGGTGAGCATAATGCTGGCGATAATGGAGTTGATGCAGACGCTTTTGCCTGAGCCTGTGGTGCCCGCGATGAGAAGATGGGGCATTGAGGCCAGGTCCGAGACCAGCGCCTCGCCCGAGGAGCTTTTGCCGAGGAACAACGGTATCTGCATTCGCGATATCTGTTTGGAGCCTTTGATAAGCAGTTCTTTTAATCGGACGGTTTCGCGCTGGCTGTTTGGTACCTCGATGCCGATGGTGTGTTTGCCGGGCAGGGGCGCTACCACCCGCACCGACCCTGAGCCAAGCGCACGAGCCATATCGTTTGCCAGGTTGGAAATCTGGCTTACCTTTACGCCCGGGGCGAGCTGAAGTTCATACATCGTAATAGCCGGGCCTGCCTCGGCGCTGACAACCTGCGCGTTTATATTGAACTCGTTAAGCAGGCCTTCCATAACGCGAGCCTTGTTCTCGACCATTTTTTCCTGGACCGCCGCGAAGCCCTGTACGGGGTCCTGGAGCAAATCCAGAGGCGGAAGCTGGTAGTCCTGCCAGGACGGGGATGTTTGCGAATCGTCTTTCCGGCCGGATTTGTCTTTCGAGGCCGCGTGAGGTTGAGCCTTTTCTTCGGTTTTGGCCGGAGCGGTTTTTGCCGGCGTTGTTTGCCGGACGGCTGACTCCGTCCCGGCTGCGGATGGCGCAGCGGAGGATACGAATGGGGCAGGTTCCGCGACCGGCGCCGTCCGAGCCTGACTGTTAAGTTTGAACTCTCGAAGGCCGCTATCGGCCTTTTTCTGTCTTTGGCTCAGCTTAGTCCAGATATTCGCGAGGGTCTGTGAATGTTCCTTCGCGGCGGAGAACGCAGGCCCCGCCAGGCCGAGAAACTTCAAAATAATGTGCCCGAAGCCGCGGATGATGGCCAGTACGGCGGTATCGGCCAGCAGAACCGCGCCGACAAACCACGCGCAGACCAGCACAACGGCGGCGCCGAAACCGGCTAAGTGTTTGTAAAGAACGGCGCCTGCGGCAATGCCGAGGACGCCGCCGTTTCCGAAGTAAAACGAGCCGGAAGTATAAGGCCAGACGTTTTTCTCCGGCCAGAGAAGATAAAAGGACGCCGATGTGGCCGCGACCATCAGCAGCATTCCAATCGCTCTAAAGACCGGCTGGGTAATCTGTACTCCGACAAGATGAGCGGCCAGCAGCCAGGCCGATGCAAACAGCGCAAGATATACGCCCGGCCCGATGTAATACATCATATAGTAGGCCAGGAAGGCTCCGGCCCTGCCGCACCAGTTGACGGGGGTGGTATTGTGCGGCCAGGCGCAGTCGCTCGGCGCATCGGCGATGTTGAAACTAAGCGCGCTGAACAACAGAACCAGACTTGCGGTCAGAAGCAGGCCTTCAAAAGCGACTTTGTATGGGTTAACATTTTTCATTCTTAGTTTATCGGCGATTTTCCGGCAATCTCTGCAAAAGGCCTCTTAGGGGCCATAGTAAGTGTGGCCGTCGGAATCGGTCCGGTTTTGCGGTTCCGGAAGCGTTTTTTTGTCGGACTTTTGCTTTATGGATACGGTTTTTCTTCGCGGCGTGTTAAAAAAGATAAAAGCGACCATAATCAGCCCGGCCCCTGCCAGCATTAACGCCCGTCTGTATTTTGGTATTGAGCATCTTTGTACCCATTTGGGCAGTTCCGCCTTGCCGGAAGGCTTTTGGGTCTTCTTAAGGATTTCTTCGGCTGTTTTCATCAGTGCGGGGTCATAGACGCCGGGATAGGACGTGTCCTTTTCCACAGGAGGCTGTCCGAAGGTGATTTGTTCAAGCCTTCGAAGGACATTCGGTTCGCTTTCTATCAGGGCGATTTGCGATTTATATTGTTCGGTTACCGAGGAGATTTTCTGGTTGTCTTTCAGGGTTTGTTCCAGTTGAGCGCGGCTTTTGTAGTAATTCACGACTTCAGGGTCAATCAGCAGGGCCAGCGTCAGCGCCGCTGCGCCTGCGGCAAAAAACAGGCAAAACAGAAGGTATCGGATGGTCAAAAGCAGATATTTCATATAGTCGGGGTTTGCGTTGGTCACTCCCCGTTTCAGCTATGGACAGGCCGGCAAAGACAGGTCTTGTGTCTTTGCCGGCGGCGTCCTTATTGTTTTAGCCTTTATATTTGAAGAACTCTCCGCCGTATCGAGCGGCCAGGCCGAGTTCTTCGTGAATCCGCAGGAGCTGGTTATACTTGCATATACGGTCTGTCCGGCAGGGGGCGCCTGTTTTGATTTGTCCGACGCCGGTTGCGACGGCCAGGTCCGCGATGGAGCTGTCTTCTGTTTCGCCGCTGCGATGACTTATAACAGCGGTGTAGCCGTTGCGTCCGGCCAGGTTAATGGCTTCGATGGTTTCGGTGAGCGTGCCTATCTGGTTGACCTTGATGAGTATTGAGTTGGCGCAGCCTTCTTCGATGCCGCGTGCCAGGCGATTTGTGTTTGTAACGAACAGGTCGTCGCCGACGAGTTGGCATTTTGAGCCGAGTTTTTCGGTCAGAAGTTTCCAGCCGTCCCAGTCGTCCTCAGCCAGGCCGTCCTCGATGCTGACGATGGGGTATTTATTCACCCAGCCGGCCCAGTGTTTGACCATATCGGCCGAGGATACCTGTTTTTTCGGGTCGGACTTGAAGAATTTGTATTTCTTGTTTGTGGAGAACAACTCGTTCGCTGCCGGGTCAAGGGCGATACAAATGTCTTTGCCTGCCTTGTAGCCCGCCTTTTTGATGGCTTCGGTAATGACCTCAAGGGCCTCCTCATTGCTTTTAAGAGACGGGGCAAATCCGCCCTC
>JBGSSG010000393.1:0-2011 GCA_041737185.1 Anaerohalosphaeraceae bacterium | reverse complement strand
TAATAGAGCTTAAAAGAATCTGCATTATTCCAAGTCCGGGCAGACGTTTGAAGCTGCTGGGCAGTTCGAATGACAGAATCGAGCGGCTGGTATCTACAAAAGCCAGAAAGTCGGAATTCGGCACCGCCTGATGTCCGTAGTAAAGGATGACCAGATACAGCCCGAACCCGAAAAGAACCAGCATAAAAAACGGCTCAAGAAGACGCTGGTCGAGCGGCAGTGTAAACCCGAATACCTTCGTCTGGAGAGGATATGCAAGTCCCTGCTCCAAAGAACCGCCTGCAGAAGTTTTATTCCGTTTTTTCCCGGTTCGAGCCATTTTGGTCATTTGAGATTTTCAGATTTTGCGCTCCGTAGAAAAGCTCACTATAATGATAGCGCTTGCCATGCCCCGAATGTCATTCCGAGCGAATGCGAAGAATCTGATGATTTTAACAGATTCCTCACCCCGCCAACCCGCCAGAGGCGGGTAAGAGGCTGGAATTCGAAATGACGGCTTCCAGCCTCGTCAACGTTTTCTACAGAGCAAGATTTTGGATCTGTTCAGGATACCCGCCTTTGCGGGTACAAGTTTAGTGCTTAGGATTTTCCTTGCGGTACAGCATTTTTCGCAGCACAAAAAGCATCTCCTGGTTAAGCTCGCGGTTGACCCGCGTCAAATCAGCGAGAATGCCGAGCGAAAACAGGACAAATGATATGATAAGCAGAATCGCGGCCAGTATCAATGACTGCAAGTGTCCGCTGCCCCTGCCGAACATATAAAAACAGACAAAACGCACACAAAGAATCAGACCGATAAACGCAGGCGCAGAAGCCGCGTAAAGGAATGTGCGCAGCGGCTTGTAGGTAACGTAAGAACGGAGAATAATCTTCCCGGAGCGCAGGATGTATCGCAGGGTGGAAGTAATCAGTCTTGATTCCCTTGTCTTTGGGTTGACATTTACGGGCGTATGGCCGATGCGCATATTCATATGGCCCGCCTGGATGATGGTTTCGAGGGTGTAAGTGTATCGGTTGAACACGTGCAGCCGCATCGCAGCCTCGGCGGAATACGCCCGAAAGCCGCTGGTGGTGTCGGGTATTTGAGTGCCGGAAAACTGGCGAACGACATAGCTGCCTATGCCCTGGAGCTTCTTCTTGAGCCGGGAAAAATGTCTGATTTCCCTGATAGGTCTTGCGCCAACGACGATATCCAGCCGGCCTTCGACAATCGGTGCGATAAGCTCCTTTATGCAGCCCCCGTCGTACTGGTTGTCGCCGTCGGTGTTGACGATTATGTCCGCTCCCTGCTCGAGGGCATACGTAATCCCCCTTATGAAGGCTGTTGCCAGGCCGCGGTTTGAGCCGAGCGGCAAAATATGATGAACGCCCAGTCTTCGTGCGGTTTCAATAGTCTTATCGCTGCTGCCGTCGTCGATAATCAGGTATTCTATCCGGTCGATGCCTTCCAGCCTTGTCGGCAGGTCGGCGATAACCTGCGGCAGCGTCTGCTCCTCGTTGTAGCACGGGATTTGAATGATAAGCTTCATTCTATTATTCCTCGATTAACCCCAATCATTATAGAGGGCAAGAAAGGCGCTGTCCAAATTTTTTTTGTCATATTATACCGTGTCTATGTATAATGTCGGGGCATTAACAAAAATGTGCCCTGTAGTGGTCGAAGCCGGAGTACTGATTAAATGAGCCTTTCAGAACGTATTGTAAAAAGAATACTTTCTATCCGTCTAATCAGAAGATTTTACACTGTTATCGCACGTGTATTGTTCTATGGGAAATCACACCGCTGTGTCGTTTGTAAAAGTAATATTTCCGTATTTCTTCCAAAAAGACGACAGCCATGGCGATGTCCGGTATGTTTTTCGGAGCCGAGGCACCGTCTCGCCTGGCTGTATTTGGAGCAGGATTCGAGCCTATTTGATCAGCCGTCTAAAAATTTACTTCACGCAGCCCCCGAACTTTGTTTAATGGATGCTTTCAAAAAATACCCTTCAATTCAATATGTAAGCGGCGA
>JBGSSG010000386.1:0-2795 GCA_041737185.1 Anaerohalosphaeraceae bacterium | reverse complement strand
GACCATGCAGTTGCGGCCAATCCAGGCTCGGCGAGGGCTTATATTCTTCGAAGTGCTTTTCTGCTGCGGCAAAATAAGTCCGCAGCGGCCATAGCAGATATGGAAAAGGCCGAGAAGTGCGACCTGTCCGACCCGGGCCATCGCATAAACCTCGCTACGGGATGGATTCAGGCGGGCAATCCGTCGAAAGCGAGGGGGCAGCTTGAGCAGGTTTTGATTTCCGACCCCGCCAATCCGGCCCTTTGGCAGACATGGGCAAGACTGGCACTGAATTCGCGGGACAAGCAGCAGGTCCAATGGGTTGCCGATGAGGGTTTGAAAAATCTCGGAAAAGCCCCGGAATCTTTTTTGCCGGTTGCGATTGAACTGTATATCTATGCCGACTGCCTCGAAAAAGCTCAGAAGTGTCTGGAGAAACTTGAGCAGACGCAGGAAAACGCGTCTTTAGCGGCCTTTTACAGGGGGATGCTGGCCGAGTCGAAAAAGGACTGGGCATCTGCGGCGGGAGCATACAGGCAGTCGATAGAGCTTGGCGGAGGCAGCGAACGGGTCTATCTGAAGGCTGCCGGAGCTTATACGGCGATGGATGACAGAACATCGGCTATCCAGTTGCTCAGTGCCTTTTTGTACCAGCAGCCGGATTCCTTCGAGGGTTGTTTGACGCTCGGCCAACTGCTTGCGGATAATGGACTTCTGGCCGAGGCGGAGAACCGTTTTTTGCAGGCCCTGAAGATTAAGCCGGAAGATTTCCGCGCACAGCTTCTTTATCGCCGTGTTCTTGTTGGGCGAATGGCCTTAAACCCGTCGGCAGACAAACAGGAGCGATTACAGCTTGAGACGGCCCTTGCCGAGATGCTCAAACAGAACGATAGCCTCGATGTACAGCTTCTGATTTTAGAGACGGCTTTGCAATCCGGCCAGTTTGAAAAAGCCGGGACGATATTAAAAAGTCTGCAGGCTAAATATCCAAAGGAGCCTAAAATATCGCTGGCACAGGCCGACCTGATGCTGGCGCAAAAGCAGCTTAAAGAGGCTGTCGGCGTTCTTGAAGACGCCGTAAAACGGTATGGTCAGACGCCGGAACTGGTGCGAACTTTGGCGGCGGTGCTGGTCCGGCAGAAAGAGTACCAGCGAGCGATAAAAGTTTTGTCTGAGGCGGCCGGCAGTTCTCAAGACGCCGAGCGTAAACGCCGGTTTACGCTTTGGATGGCTGATATTTCGTCTCTTGCCGGCGATGTCGCCGGGGCCAAACGGGTTTTGCTTGACTACATCAAAGCAAACCCTTCGGATATCACAGCCCGCCGAAGTCTGCTGAATGTCTCTTTTGAAACGGAGCAGGCGGATTTTCTGCAGAAGCAGGTTGACGCGATTCGCGGGCTGGAAGGTCCCAGAGGCTGGCAATGGCGTTATGAACAGGCTCGGCTCTGGTTTGCGGGCGGGCTTTTCAAGGAACAATACCCTCAGATAGTTTCCATGCTGACGGATAACCTGCGTTCAAATCCTGACGACCGTCAAAGCCTGCTGCTGCTGGCGGCCAGTCATGAAAAGGCGGGCAACTTCAGGCTTGCCGTTACCGCTTATGAGGACGCGCTTTCCAGAAACCCGGATGATATCGATATTGTGATAGCGACCATAGGCGCTTTGTATCGGGCGGAGGAATACCGTCGGGCGGATGAAATCCTGTCGCGGGTCATTTCACAGGGGGTTGCCGACCCGCGACTGATGCGTTTTGAGCTTCAAAGCTGTCTGCGTCAGGGAAAGCTGGCCCCGGCCGGGGAGATTCTTGAGCAGATGCTTTCCGAATCGAGTCAGAACAGGGATATCCGGATGGCCCTTGCGTTATTGAAAATCCGGCAGGGTGAATTTGAAACAGCTAAGAGCCTCATTGAACCGATTCTGCAGAAAGAACCCGATTTTGTGCCGGGAATTGCCGCCGGCGTTCAGATGCATCTTGCGCAGCAGAAAAATGACGAAGCGATTTCGCTGTGCGACCAGACCGTATCGAGGCTGAAAAGTGCAGCGGCATATACTCTTCGATGCAGGACATATCTGACCATCGGCAGAGTTCCTGATGCGCTCCGGGACATTGGGGCCCTTGAGAATCTTGAGAAGCAAAACCTTGAGACACTGCTGGTCTGCAGTGAGTTGTATGCCGCCTGCGGAAAGATGGACAAGGCGATAGCAACCTCTCAAAAGGCTCTCGCGATGGATTCACAGTCTTTCACGGCACAAAAACAGGCGGCGATAATTCTGCTTGCCGGACCGGGATATTCTCAGGCCGGAGGGCGGCTGCTTGAACAGGCTCTTGCGCAGCAGCCCAATGATGTGGATCTTCGGCTGGTTAAGGCTCGCCTGCTCTTTGAAAAACAGACCGCGCCCTCCCAGGAACAAGCGATAAACATTCTCAATGATTTGGTTTATGAGTACCCTCGGATGGATAAGGCCTGGCTGGAACTTGCTGAGCAGTACCTTCGTCAGGATACCCCCGGCAGGGCGATGGATGTCGCGACAAGAGGCTTGTCTTATCTGCCGCAGAGTACCGCTCTTCTTTTGGCTAAGGCCCGAGCCGAGGCTGCGCGGTCCGAGAACCTTGCTATTCCGACACTTGAGCAGATTGTACAAATGGGCACAGGCGATGAAATGGCCTGTGCATTGCTTGGCCGGATGTATCTGAAATCAGGGCAAAAGGAAAAGGCCGAGGAGATATTGAATAAATGCCTTAAGGAACACAAACATACAAAATATACCAACGTAAGGATGGTCCTTGCACAGGCCCTTTCGGAAAAAGGCGGGCT
>JBGSSG010000360.1:0-3400 GCA_041737185.1 Anaerohalosphaeraceae bacterium | reverse complement strand
AGTCCGCCATTTTCTTGATCACAAGGTTGCAGATATATTTTTACGTCGCCGTTCGTGTTGCGGCGATGATACTGATGTTGTTTTGTCTTCGCGTCATCGGATTGTACTGCCGGCATTACAGTGGGACGGCACCGCAACTGTGGACTAAGAACCTCTAATACTACAACGCTATTGGGATTCAAGTAAATGAACATAACTCGTTAAAGGATAAGCACTAAATCCTAAACAAATTCTAAATCCAAAAATTCGAATGACCAAAACGGCGGTCGCCGCCGGTGCGGCGCCGGAGTTTGGGATTTGGATTTTGGTCATTTGAATTTGTTTCGGATTTCGATATTAGGATTTCGGATTTGCCGTTGTTGATAACTTTCAACAAGTAGCGCAGCAGGACTAAGAAGTCTCTTTGACTTCCTGCGGGGCGGGCAGATTTACAGGGATATCAAATGAAAATGTGGAGCCTTTGCCGAGTTCCGTTTCAAGACTGACGGTCCCTGCCAGCAGGTCGGCAAGCTGTTTGCATATCGCAAGGCCCAGGCCCGTGCCGTCGGTAGTGCGTGTGATTGAGCCGTCGAGTTGGCGGAATTTATCGAAAATTTTCTCCTGGTCGGTCTTCGAGATGCCCGGGCCGGTGTCCGAGACGGAAATTCGCACGGTGGTATCGTCGGGCATAAAGGCCCGAACCTGTATTTTCCCATCTTCCGGCGTGAACTTGATGGCGTTGCTGAGCAGGTTGTAGAGTATCTGCTGTACCTTGCCGGCGTCGGTCTGCACCAATGGGATATTTTCATCAACCTGGACGCGGAATTTGAGTTTTTTCTTTTCCATCATCGGGGAAAAGAAGGCGACTAAGCCTTCGCAGAGTTGCTGGACGCTGGTTTTTTCGATGTGTAGAATCATCTTACCCGCCTCGGCCTTTGCCAGGTCGAGCAGGTCGTTTATCATCATCAGCAGCGACCGCCCGCTGCTGATAATGTTTTCAGCGTATCGTTTTGATTTTTCTATGTCCGCGACGGGTTTTTCGCGAAGCAGCTCGGCAAAGCCGAGAATGGCGTTAAGCGGCGTTCGGAACTCGTGGGACATATTTGCCAGAAATTCGCTCTTGAGCTTGTTGGCCTTGAACAGCTCTATGTTTTTTTCGGAAAGCTGGGCGATTTTGGCGTCAAGCTGCTGATTGGCCCGCTGGAGTTTGCTCTGCGATTCAAGCAGGTTGTCGAGCATGTGGTTAAACGCGTCGGAGAGCCGTTCGTACTCGTCGCCGGTTTTAATTGCGCTTCGTACGTCGTAGTTCCCCTCGGCAATGTTGTTGACCAGAGCGCGGAGCTGCCGGACAGGCCGAAGAATTACCCGCTGGGTAATCGTATAAAAAGCTATCATAGCGCCCGTGGCCGCCAGCAGCCCGGCCAGCACAATCCAGAGCCTGTTAAGGAAGACCATACGCGGCGCTTCCCTGCTTGAGGTCTGGACGGCAATGACCCCTATCTGCTGATTTTTGTTGAACGCGGAAGCGGAAGCCTGCGCGTTGTGGCAGCGGAGACAGCTTTCGCCGGCCCTTACCAGACGGAGATACTGGTTTCGCGGGGAAAGACCCGGAACATCGTTTTCTATCCAGGCAATGTCATAAACAGTCTCGTCTTTTCTGAGCAGGTCGAGTTTTTCCTGCTGGGCAGGGTCCAGGCCGGCGACGGTTTTATCCGTTTCCCCTATGCGAATCCAGTTGACAATGGTTTTTTGAGGCTGTATCTGAGCCAGCCCGTTTTCGTCGAGGCACGGCAAACCCTTTTCGGACGGGCCGGGGAGTTGAAAGTGTTTTTCAAAGACAAGCCTTGCAAGCGCTCTGCCCGCATCAAGTGCGTTTTTTTCGGTGAGTTTGCCCATCCATAAATACGGCACAAGCAGCGCAAGGAACAGACAGAACAGGATAGCGATTCCGAACTGGAGGCGGCATTTTTCAGCGAGCGACAAAGGCTTGAGACCGAGCTTTTGCAGCAGTGTTTTGAACTTTTCAGAGTTAATAAAACGCATCAGCCTGTCCTATCGAGTCGTGAGTCGTGAGTCTAAAGTCGCCAATTCTTTTTCTCCACGAACTCAAAACTTTCCCAATCGTCAATCTTCTTGAGTTCCTGCGTTCTTGTGTTCTGTGTTCTGTGTTCTGTGTTCTGTGTTCTTTCGCCTATGGTTCCATCTGGCGCAGATGCGTCTGGACTTTCAGGTTCAGTTCTTTGAGTTGCGTCTCATCAACCTGACTGGGCGCTTCTGTAAGCAGGCACTGTCCGCGCTGCGTCTTTGGAAAGGCGATTACGTCGCGGATATTGTCGGTATTGGTAAGGAGCATTACAAGCCTGTCCAGGCCGAAGGCGATTCCGCCGTGCGGAGGCGCGCCATATTCGAGAGCACGCAGGAAAAAGCCGAATCGGTCTTGAGCCTGCTGGTGTGAGATATTGAGCAGCTCGAAAACCTTGGCCTGCACCTTCGGGTCGTGAATACGGACGGAGCCGCCGCCGATTTCCGAGCCGTTGACCACAAGGTCATAAGCCTGCGAACGGATATTGGCGGGGTCGGTTTCAAGTTTATGCAAATCCTCAGGTATTGGCGCGGTGAACGGATGATGCAGCGAGTCATATCGATTCTGGTCCTGGTTCCACTCAAACAGCGGAAAATCCACCACCCATACAAACTCGAACCTGTTCTGGCCGCAAAGCCCCAGTTCTTTGCCAAGCCTGACGCGCAGCGGAGCCAGAGCCTTATTGACCGCAGCAGGCTGGTCGGCCAAAAGAAGTATTAAGTCATCGCAGCCCGCGCCGAAACGTTCGATAATCTGCTGCTGCTGTTCGGGGGTAAAGAACTTCGTCAGCGTGCTTTTTAGCGCGGGTTTGCCGGTCTTTTCGTCTGGGCCGACCTTGAACCAGGCCAATCCCTTTGCGCCGAGGTCGGTTACAAAACCGGTAAGGGTGTTTTCAATATCGCTGCGGGAGTATTTTGCCCCTCCCGGAGCACACAGACCCTTGACGATGCCGCCCTTTTGCACAACCGAGGTAAAGACATGGAAGGAGCTTTTTGCGGCGATATCGGTAATGTCCTTGAGTTTCATATCAAATCGCATATCCGGCCTGTCGATGCCGTATTCGTCTATCGACTGGGCGTAGGTAATCCGTTTAATCGGCAGCGGAATCTCAAATTGAATGGCTTTCTTCCAGACGAGCGCAATCATTGCCTCGTTGAGGCACATCACATCGTCGGCCTGGACGAAACTCATTTCAACGTCAATCTGCGTGAATTCAGCCTGACGGTCGGCGCGTGGGTCTTCGTCGCGGAAGCAGCGTACAACCTGGAAATAGCGGTCGGTGCCGGATACCATCAGAATCTGCTTGAACAATTGCGGGGACTGCGGCAGCGCGTAGAA
>JBGSSG010000359.1:0-3189 GCA_041737185.1 Anaerohalosphaeraceae bacterium | reverse complement strand
CGTCCGCCCAGCCGAGTTCTGTATGGTATGCGCCGCGACGCTGCAACTGCCTTTTGAGCCGGGCACGCGCAAAGCCGACCAGCCGCTCCTTGCAGCGCTGGTGTATCCGCCAAAGCTCTTCGTCGGGCACCTGGTCCAGATTGTGCCAAACGGATTTATCCACAATCTCATCTATCCAGCGCGACCCGAGATATCGTTCAAACAGCGAATTCATCTCCGCAGCCAGCCACGTGGACGCGTGAACTCCGTTTGTGATTGAGGTTATGGGTATCTGGTCTTCCGGCAGTTCGGGCCAGAGTCCGGCCCAGATTTTCCTTGAGACCTGGCCGTGAAGCTGGCTGACACCGTTTCGAAACGCGCTCATTCTCAGGGCAAGAACCGGCATCTTGAAGCCTTCGTTGGCGTCGGCGGGATTAATCCTGCCAAGACCAAGAAACTGGTCGCGGTTGATGCCGAGCTTGCCGAAGTAATGACCGAAGTACTTGTCCATCATCAGCGCGGGAAACTCGTCATTCCCTGCGGCTACAGGCGTATGAATTGTAAATACGTTGCTGGCCTTTGTTATCTCACAGGCCTCGTCGAAAGTCATATTTTTGAGCGTTCGCAGTTTCCGTACCCGCTCAAGAGCCAGAAAAGCGGCGTGTCCCTCGTTCATATGGCAGACGGAAGGTTCCAGCCCCAGAGCAAGCAGCGCCTTGAGCCCTCCCATACCCAGGACGATTTCCTGACAAATTCGCGTCTCCGTGTCGCC
This sequence comes from Anaerohalosphaeraceae bacterium, assembly GCA_041737185.1. Lineage (GTDB taxonomy): Bacteria > Planctomycetota > Phycisphaerae > Sedimentisphaerales > Anaerohalosphaeraceae > JBGSSG01. The sequence goes on along the minus strand of JBGSSG010000359.1, from coordinate 2,438 downwards.
GCCGTACAGCGTCTGGGTGATAGTCCTGTCCTGCGCGTTGTTTGAAGGACTGTTCGTATCCAGCAGATACAGCGGCGTTCGCCCCACCGAAACCTTCCATATCTGGCAGACGACTGTCCGTTCGGGAAACTGTACGCTCACCGTCAGCGGATGACCGCTCGGCTTGCAGACCAGTTCTATGGGCATATTGTAAAAATCGTTGTCGAGAAAATGCTCCTGCTGCCAGCCGTCCGTATTAAGATATTGCCTGAAGTACCCTTTCTGGTAAAGCAGCCCTACGCCCACCAGAGGCAGGCCCAGGTCGGATGAGCTTTTTAAATGGTCGCCTGCAAGCATCCCAAGACCGCCGGAGTAAACCGGAAGCGATTCGTGAATGCCGAACTCTGCGCTGAAGTAGGCAATAAGAGGCTTGGCGTTCTTTGGCGTATAGATTTTGTCATACCACGAAGGCGCATCGAGCGTCTCCTGCAGTTTTTCCCTCGCCTGCTTGAGTTGGTACAAAAAACCCTGGTTGCGAGCCAGGTCCTCAAGTCTCGCCTGTGAAACCAGCCCAAGCATCTTTAGCGGATTGTGCGCACACTGTTTCCACAACTCGTAATCGATACGCCTGAAAAGATCGTTAATCTCGGGATGCCAGGACCAGTATAAATTTGAAGCTATAAGCTTAAGGTCTTCAAGCGACGCAGGCAGCGAAGGTTTAACGGTAAAAGTTCTGACCGTTTGCATTCCTTTATCATCCTCTCAATAAAATATACGGACTTATAGACGCACTGCCGTCCGCGCAGTTCGTCCATGTAGAGTTTTCGGTTGTTTTACAACGAATCTTAAACATAAAAAACAAAGCCTCATAAGAGGCTTACAGCGACGAATTTTATCGGACTGCCCCGGCAATACCCCAAGCCGGCATTAGACGTTAAAAACCAATCGATAACAAAGAGTAAATTCGCAGAACACAGACTATCCGGACAGTATTTAGAGCCTGTCCGAATACGGAGAAGATCCGACCAGTTCCTCAATTGGATAAACACCCGTAGATGACTTTCCAGGAAAGGTCTTTTCTGAACCAATCGTCAGCAGGTTTTTTTCTATCCGTATTACCGGCAGCGGTCCGCCCGCCGAGGCAGAACGCAGAATATACTTTAGGGCAGCCAGAACAGATACCTCCGTCAGCCCATCTGTACCCACCGGCGTCTCAGGGCCAAGCAGGCAGTTTATCTGAAGGTCTTCCCACAATACCATTACAGGCACGGCAGGCTCCTGCGACCCCGCAAGGTACTCGATGGCCTCTTTGAGAGTGGTCTGCGGAGTAATACGGCTAAGGTTTACCTTGCGGTTTAACATTGCCGATAACGGCAGGATTACAGGCCGGCTTACATCGGGGAGCAACGGACTGTCTGCCGAAGAGGGAGCAGACTCGACGGAATGCTCCCGAAGATACGCAGCCGGCCATTCTTGAGACGCCGGCGAAGGCTTTGTCAGGTTTTTTTCAATGAGCAGACCAGTAAGGTCTTTGCCATCCACAAGCACACGCCCCTGCAAACCGAAGTAGCTCCGTGCCCGGATGTCGCAAACGACAATGCTCTCGGCTGATGATAACAACTTACTTACAAAAAAAGCCGCCTTGAGGAATGTGTTCGGGTCCTGTGCGATTACAACAGAAGGAATATGAACACGAAAAACAGCGCCGGGCGCGATTGCGTAGCTGCCGAATCTGCAAAGGAATGTATTGGCAGAGTGAACCCGCACAACGCTGCTTACAACAAACTCATTCGGCTCTGTCGAACTGTCGGCCAAAACGCCGGCAGACAATAAAACCGATAAAAAACACGACAAAAGAAAAGATGTATCCATATTATCACCACAGCGCAACTAAGCGATTATTGTATTGTTCATAACTTATTTATATCGACTTGAACTCGAAATTCTAATATCTAAATCCTAAACGCTAAACAATATCAAATGTTCAAAATCCTAATTTTCAAAACAAAAACCACACATTAGTGGCTTTGAGTTGTTTGGATTTTTGGTCATTTGGATTTAGAGTTTGTTTAGGATTTAGAATTTAGTGCTTAGGATTTTTAACATATATACTGTTCTCAAAATTACTTGCGCTGTAGTATTATTATAACCCCAATAACGCCACACCCATATTCTATGCCCTTCCTTTACAGCCCGTCAAGCAAAAACAGGATACAGAACAGCAAAAGTGCGGATTAGCACGTTCCTTGTATCCCCGCAGATAATTGCTGATGATTACCGCCCATACTGGTTTTTCAATTCTTTTGTGCTTGCAGGGTCTTTGGCGATTGATTAAAATCCGCCCTTTCGCGGGTTTTTTTTATCGGCAAATGTCAAAAATGGAGGTCAGGAACAGTGGCGAATGTCAATGATATCCGCAACGCAGTTCTGCTTGGTCATGGCGGAGCGGGCAAGACTTC
>JBGSSG010000335.1:0-3040 GCA_041737185.1 Anaerohalosphaeraceae bacterium | reverse complement strand
TGCCATGTAACTGTTCAAATTTCTGTCACCATAGTCCCGAACTTCTCAATAAAGAAGATATTCGCCGCCTTCTTCAAATGTCCATTGAAAGTTTTGCCAGCCGTCTGTTGACTGAAAGCTTCCAAGGATGTTCACGGAAGTGAAAACGATTTCTATCTCATTGGGATCGACAAAATTATTGGGATCGACAGGAATAGCTTTTATGATTCCTCTATCGTCCCACGGCCCGTAATCACACGTCCCGAAAAAATAGCTGCCGTATAAGACGTCTCCCGGATTGACAGAGATGATCTGCTTTATGCTTGAGTATTCAGTTGCACCGTCGCTGTAGGGGCCTTCTGCGTCACCTGAAGACAGCAACACAAAGGACTCTGCCTCGAAACTGTTCGGAATAGTCCAATAGTCTCGTATAGGAGGGGTAAATTCGGTCCGCAACGCGACATAGTTTTTGTTGTCAAAGGTATCCAGCCAGTCCCAGCCAAGAGGCGGGAACACGTTGGGGTCATAGTAGTACGTGTTGGGTCTGCTCTCATCGGGGATTTCAAAATCACCATTGTAGGGTTGTCCGCGTGACACGGCACACAGGAAACATACCACTGCCACGGCAACCAAGGACGCACGGAACCACATAATAAATTCCTAAAACAAAGCCCTGCGCCCCATCATTCGGCATACGTTTGATGATATAATAGGTATAATAGCAAATAAAACGCTCCCCTATCTTCCCGGATGTCCCTAAACTGCCTGCTTCCATGGGGCTAAAACGAAACACGCAGCCATCCATCTGAATAGGGTCATATAATGATACATTCTACCATTTTAAGACGCTTACGGGGGGAAAAAGTTTCAAAAAATCGAAAATTATCTTCCAATGTCCACCAATGGGCCGAAAAATGGCGTTTTTTTAGGACGTTTGCATCAGAAATACAAACAAGACTGTTTTAGTCGTATTGTTTTATGCAGACGCCAGCGTACAGGGTTAGGCTTTATCGGGCAGTTTGCGCTGCCGCGTTTTTGTTGTCGCGGTATCATTGTATAGCTCTCCCCCTGCCAAGGGGGAGTACCCGCGCAGCGGGGGAGGGGGTATAACACCTGCCCCGGCGTTAGCCGCTTCCGCCCATTTTAAACTTTTTTCCTTTTGAATTTTCACTTTTTTATACCACCCCATTTCGATTGACTGTTGATTATTGAAGTGGAACGCCTGCGGCGGGCTATTTTATACCCCCTCGTCGCTGCGCGACACTCCCCCTTGGCAGGGGGAGAGCTATGACAACAGCCGGATGGGGTAACGTAAAGACTGGCGAAAGGCGGTGCGCACAGGGTAACGCTATCGGGCAGCTTGCGCTGCCGCGTTTTTGTGCTGCGTTGCTATTGTTTAGGACGGTCAGCTTCGGTTACGTCGCAGGCGATAGATCATCGCCATGATTTCCGCCACCGCGGTATAAAGGGTTGCCGGCACTGTCTGGCCTTCCTTGACCGTCGAAAAGATGGTGCGAGCCAGTTCTGGCTTTCGGACAATCGGCACCCCGTAGGCACGGGCGATCTCCCGGATCTTCTCGGCGATATGGTCGGCGCCTTTGGCCACCACCATCGGGGCGGTCATCGTCTTGGTGTCGTACTTCAAAACAACCGCCACATGGGTCGGGTTGACAATCACCACGTCGGCCTTGGGAATCTCCTGCAGCATCCGATTTCGCGACATCTCGATCTGGATACGGCGGATACGGCCTTTCAGTTCCGGAGACCCTTCTGTGTCTTTCCGTTCCTGCTTGACCTCCTGCTTGGTCATCATCATTTCCTGATTGTATTTCCACTTTTGGAAAAAGACCTCCGCCGCCGCCAGCGTCAATAAGGCGATACACACGCGAATCAACATCCCCAATATCAGCTTTGAGATCATCATCAGCATTTGCGCCGTCCAGGCCCACCGCAGCAATGCCAAGTCATCGGCTTTGTTTTGCAAATACTGCCAGACCACAACAGAAACGAGGATGATCTTGGCGATAGAGACGCCCAGTTTGACCAGCGACTTGAGATTAAAGAGCTTACCGAACCCTTGAATGGGGTTTAGTTCGCTCAATTTCGGCATCAGGGCCTCCGGCGCAAAATTCGGACCGCTGACGACAATACAGGACAGGACGCCGGCGACCAAAAGCGACCCCAGCAGGGGCAGCATGACGATGATCGCGCTGCCAATTTTTGAATTGAAATAGCTGACAAAGCTGTCGGTGTCGGCAAAAATTCCCGGACTGCCAGTCATCCCCTGTTCGATTTGCGTCATAAACCATTTTAGCAGCCCCGGCGCCGACAACGTCAAGACCATCGTTAGCACCACAATGGCTACCGCCGCCGGAAGTTCCTGACTCTGGGCCACTTGCCCTTTTTCCTGAGCCTTTTCCAGTCGTCTTAGCGTCGGTTGTTCTGTCTTTTCGGCAGACGGTTTCTCGGCCATAGTAGTTCTTAGTTTTTAGTTCTTAGTTCTTAGGGTGGGCCGTGCCCACCACTAAGCCTTAGTTCTTTTGGTAACCGTTTATGGTTTTCATCTTAGAAGATTTCAGCTTAAACCGCACCGAAGGTGCAAAATAACTTAGCCCAGGGCAACGCCCTGGGTATAGGGTAATCCGACCGCAGAGCCGCTCTGAAAGAGCAATATAATGTTTCATTATCCTGCCCTTTCAGGGCGAGGGGAAAACCCTGTATTTCAGACCCAGCCCGTTGGGCTGGGCTAAGCTATTTTGGCCTTTCAGGCCGTAACAAAACTATTTGATCGAATCAATACCGCGAACGGTTACGTTTTTTTTATTCGCGTTTATTCGCGGATAATTTTTTTGTGCCATCGCAGGCGTTTACAACGGCAAGAGTTTTCCCATCCAGTCCGAAAACTCGCCGAGATATTCATTGATAAACGGGAAAAACATCCCCATCATCAGCAGCCCCAGCCCTATCCGCAGGGGCATACTGATAAACAAGATGTCCATTTCCGGGATAATCCGCGCAAAGACAGCCAGCACCATCAGCAGCAGCAGAAAAGCCGCCAACA
>JBGSSG010000329.1:0-4743 GCA_041737185.1 Anaerohalosphaeraceae bacterium | reverse complement strand
GAGGGTTGAGGGGGAAAGTCTGAAGTTTGAGGTGTTCAGGGACGGCCAGAAGAAGGATTTGGATGTACAGGTGCGGGGATTTCGAGCGAAGGATATGCTTGTGCCCTACAATGAGTATGGCAGGCAGCCTGAGTATATCGTAACCGGCGGTCTTGTGTTTCAAAAGCTCACGAGGGAGTATCTTGGTTTATGGGGGGACAACTGGCAGGGGAAGATTCCGCCGCACTTGTATAAGTACTATGCACAGGAGTCTTTTAATCCGAGCGATAGGCGCCGTGATGTTGTGGTCTTAAGTTATGTGCTGCCGGCACAGATTAACCAGGGTTATCAGCGGCTTGGGGGGCTTGTTGTTAAGTCCTTTAACGGCAAGGATATAAGAGAAATACAAGATATTGTGCAGGCGCAGAAATCGCCGACGCAGCCTGGTTTTGACGTGATAGAGTTTGAGCTTGACAGCCCGAAGATTGTGCTTGACCGCAGCCAGCTTGCTTTGGCTGATGCGCAGATAGCTCAACAGTATGGTATAACGAAGATGTCCAATGTCAATGCGGTGTTAAGCGAATGAGTTTAATGCAAATAAGATAGTTTGTTTTTTAACATACAGCGGAAGTGAAGACAAAAGGGATTGACGAATTATGATGGACGATTGTCGATTGAAAGAAATTGCTAATTTTTCTGTTCGCTGAACGCAGGAAGCTCTTTCTACGAACTAAAAACTACGAACTTCCTCAATCGTCCATCATAATTCGACAATTCTTTTTGTGGGATGATTGATTGAACAGTTTCCGTGCCGGCTTCGACACAGGCGAGTTTAAGAGTTGTTTCACGTGAAACATTTTACGCGGCGAAGGTTATTCCATTTTCTATTTTCAATTTCCTATTTTCAATTTTTACCTGTATGCTGGCCTCCGGCAAATGCTTTTCAATTCTTAATTCTTAATTCTTAATTCTTAATTCTTAATTCTTAATTCTTAATTCCCTGCTGAACGCCGAATTAAGGGGGGCAGGCATTCAGGTTGAAATAATTTTGTTGTTTCACGTGAAACACGGAATTTTGTGATGGTTTTTTTAATTGGAGTAATGTAAAAAAGTCGAGAATAATACTAACGGAGTTTTTTTACGGAGGTTGTTATGCCAGAGGGAAAAAAGGTAAAGCGGCCACATTTGGGCAGGGGACTTGAATCGCTTTTGGGGCCGATACATCTTTTAACGACGGCTGTTGATGGCACAGAGCAAGACAAGGGGACAGAGCTTAAGTTCCTCGTTGATAAGGAGTTACGTAATAGTCTGTCTGAGATTGCAATAGACAGGATACGGGGGAATCCTTACCAGCCGAGGTCGGTATGGGATGAGCAGGAGCTTGAGGGGCTTGCCGAGTCGATACGGGTTAACGGGGTGATTCAGCCGGTACTTGTTCGTCCGATGGACGGAGGATACGAGCTGATAGCCGGGGAGAGACGTTACCGGGCGGCGATTCTCGCTGGTTTGACGGTGATACCGGCGATGGTCAGGAGTGCAAATGATGAGGAGATGCTTGAGCTTGCGCTTGTTGAGAATATACAGCGGACGGATTTGAATCCGATGGAGCGAGCCAGGGCGTATCAGAAGTTTTGCCAGACGTTTTCGCTTAGCCAGACGGAGGCGGCGCAGAGGCTTGGTGAGGACCGGTCGGTGGTATCGAATTATCTGCGTCTGCTCGAGTTGCCGGCGGAGATAAAGGATATGCTGGTTGACGGTCGGTTGAGTATGGGGCACGCGCGGGCGATACTTGCACTTCCTACCGATCAGCTTCAAAGGTCGCTGGCCGGCAGGGCGATGGCGGGTCGTTTGAGTGTTCGGGACGTCGAGCGTCTTGTGAGGCGTTATCTGCAGGACTCGGTCAAGACGGATGTCCAGAAGAAGGCCAAGGCGGCATACATAATGGATTTGGAAAGGCAGCTTGCCACTGCGCTTGGCACGAAGGTAAGGATAGAGCAGAGCAGGCGCGGCCAACGGGGCAGGATTATAGTTGACTATTACACGCTTGACGAGTTTGAGAGGCTCACCGAGAGGATGGGTCTTGCAAACGCGGATTCGGCGTGAACCGCCCCGGAGAAGAGATTGTGAATGTGAACACATTCACAAGGATAAGCCTGACAAATCAGAACACAGAATAAGGATGGGGGAGTTCCTTTGACGATTGACGATTGACGATTGATGATTGATAGAAAATCGCTGCGAGGGTATCATCAACGGCGACTTCCTGACGGCCAGGCGAAAAAAATGACCAAAACAATGACGCCGGCAAACGACAGTCTTGCCTGGAACATTTGAATTTTCTCTTTCAATCGTCAATCGTCCTTCGTCAATCCCTTTACCCCAGCCGGAATACCGTGTCGTCAATTACCTGCCCGCAGTACAGACAACTCGTATGTCTTGGTGAAACCGTATGTTTGCAGTTCGGGCACTGAACCGCTTTTCTCTCATTTTTCCCGTCTATTTGCCCGTCCTGCATATCAATCTCGTAGAGCTTTTTATGCAGGTCCTCAACTGTCAGCCCCGTATGTTCTTTCAGTAGTTCCCACAACGCCTCGGATATAAGCATAGCCCTTGCCAGATTTTCATATAACATCTTTGTCTGAAAGTCTTTGGCCTGCTTATAACTTCCGCCCGAACCGCTTGGCGCCATTTCCTCCGCCGCCTGGTCGGCAGCCTGTACCGCCCCGATGAGATTGAATAATGGATTGAGCATTTTTCTACTCCTTTGCCTTAACATTATTTATGCCCCATTTTAATCCTCAAAATCCCGAACTGCAAAGATTTTTCTGTCTTTAGTTGCCGGTTCGGCCTTTTGCCGATATAGTACCGATAAACCGTGTCTCTGTATTTGACATCCTTTATTTTGTTTTTTATGGCTGCTGTCATTTCAAAACCTGATACGCTTTCAAAGCTTAAAATTCTTTCTGCCGATGCGCAATATGACCTTGCCTGTGCGTGCGGGACCTCCAAAGACGAACATCGCCGCGCAGGAGCGGACGGAAACTGGATTTACCCTGTTACGCTGCCAAACGGCGGGACGAGCGCGCTTTTCAAGACGCTGGTTTCCAACGTCTGCTCAAACGACTGCCGATACTGCCCCCTCCGCTGTCAGCAGGACATATCGCGGACAACGCTAAGCGTCGAGGAAGCCGCCGGCGCATTTATGCACTACCTCAATGCGGGCAAGGTCTTCGGGCTTTTTCTAAGCTCCGGCGTAATCGGCAGTCCCGACAGGACGATGGAACGGCTTAACGCTATTGCCCGGCAAGTCCGCCGAAAGTACCGTTTCAGGGGTTATATACACCTCAAAATCATCCCCGGCGCAAGCCGGGAGGCGATTGAACAGACCTTGTCGCTGGCAAGCGCGGTGTCGATAAACATCGAAACGCCGGGACAGGAGTTTTTGTCAAAACTGTCGGCAAAGAAAAACTTTCTTACAGACATCGTCGAACCCATCAAGTTAGTCAGCGGCCTGACCGTTTCAGAAGGCCCATATCATCGGGTCAAACAGACCACACAATTTGTTGTGGGAGCGGCGGGCGAATCGGACAAAAAAATCCTGCAGTACACCGACGCCCTGTACAAGCGTATCAGGATGCACAGGGTATATTTCAGCGCTTACCAGAAGGAGAGCGTCGGCGGATTTTTTGAATCTCCGCAACAGGCCAGCCGGGATAATCTTGCGCGCGAGCACCGGCTTTACCAGGCGGATTTTCTGTTCCGCAAATACGGATTTTGTGAAACCGAATTTTCGTATGGAGCCGACGGGAATCTTTGTCTTGATACGGACCCGAAGCTGGCCTGGGCAAACGCACACCCCGAGTTCTTCCCGGTAAATGTCAACAAGGCAGATAAATTTGAGCTGCTTCGCGTGCCGGGCCTGGGACCAAAGACAGTAAGCACAATACTGCAAAGGCGAAAAATCGCCGGCCTGAACTCGCTGGATGAAATCAACAAACCAAACAGGCTGCTGCAAAAGGCAGCGCCGTTTCTGTCCTTTTCCTGATATTGCCGCCGCGTCATATTTGGTATCAGGCAGCGATGTTGGAATTGAATAAAAGCAAAAAAGGTCGAGCCAAACAAGCTCGACCTTTCTATATAATACTCCCCGAAAACTGGGCGCATGATTAAGGTAGATTTGTCGCCTGAGACGATAATGGTTTCAGATAGACATACCCATTTTCACGTTCCGGTTGGCTTGGGTTAACCAATGTTTCCTTATCAAGCCCAAAATTCACGAGTTCGTATAAGGTACTTGGCCATTGGCCGCTATTTTCTTCAACATAGTCGAGACAATTTTTCAAAATTCGATCCATGTTTGCAGATGATTGAGTTCGGCTTGCTAATTGGGCGGCACGTTCAAGAGGGCCTTCCATGGATTGTGTTTTATATCCTTCGGGTGGTTCTATGTTAAACAATGCCTCGTCAAGCTCTACATCAAAAACAATATCGTTAGTAATAATCCGAAAAACATCTGCTGATTGAGCATCTGTCCTGGTTTCTTCAATGAGAACTGGCAGTCCTGTTTCACAATCGGCCCAAACCATTATCTGCTGCCCATCGTTTTCTCTTGTTAACCGAAAACCGATTGATAACTTTCCTTCAATCTGTTTTTGGCCGACTTCTTTAATTAAAAAGCCACCCATGTTTTGAAAGCTCTTAAACGTGTTATATACATCCAGGGATGTTTTTGCGGTAGATGATATCACTGCGAACTTTCGAGTT